>JAATVS010000214.1 GCA_014523695.1 Nitrososphaerales archaeon TH5895 | reverse complement strand
TAACTTTGGTTAAGAAGGGGTCAGTGTTAATGAATTTAAAATATAAATTCTAACTTAACTTAGTGACTAAAAAAAGTTTGGAGGCTTTTACCCTTTAATCATCTTCATCGCCAGTATTGTGTGGGTTCCCTGAATCTGGATTATCTTCGTCATCGTGTGGGTCACCTGTTTGTTGCTCACATGTATGTGGATTTCCTGTAGATTCAGAGGCTCCTCTGCTAGTTACTTCATTAAAGTTGGGATTGTCGTTCTTGGGTTCTTCATTACATTTCTTTCCGTTATCTTTGCCTGCGTACGCTGAGAACGTGAATGTTGTAACTGCTGCCGCTGTCATTATTGCTGCTACTCCTATAACCATAACAAGTGTCATGGCATATTTTGATGAGCCTTTCATCAAACTAAAATTTTAGCAACAAACTAAATAACGGTTAACTCTAGTACTCGTCTTAAAAAGGAAAATGGTTAAAGGCATCAGCCAAAAGCGGTTAAATAATTAGAATAAATCCTATCAAAAAAGGATTTTGACTTATTACAGTATTATATTAAAAAATTTAGAATAAATCCTATCAAAAAAGGATTTTGACTTATTACAGTATTTTCTTCCTAAGATTACCCCGTTATCCCTTTATAGAACAATGTTGCGTATGTTCTAATGAACAATCTAAAAGCGATATTCGCGATCATAGCAATTGTAGCAGCACTTTCAGTCGCAGCGCCGGCGATGACAAATATTGCAATGGCTGATGACCCATTTGACGGAAAAGGAAATCCTCATGACGAACCAAATTTCCAGGATGGAAATCCACATGAGGGTAATCAACAAGGAAAGCCACAACGCTGTCCAGGCAATACCTGCTCCGATTAATAATCGCTAGATAAAGGTAGAGTGGAATACACTCTTTCCTAACTTTTTCTACCGCTTGCGATATTGCAAAGTCGTAAGACCCATTGCCTAACAACAAAGACCGTGGTGGCCTGTCATCTCTCTGCCAGCCGTGTGAAACTAATACTGGGTAACAAGCACACGGCGGCGGCAACTAAAATTATTGAATAATTTTCTTAGCGTATTTTTTCCCTTGTCTTATCTGAAAAAGTGTTTCGTGTCTGTACTGGTTCATCGTCTATTTGAAACAAGTCCTTCGATGATTTTATCTGAACTCCCCAACCACCAGTCCCGACGTAGCAAAGACATCGGAATATCTCAAAAACATTCAAGAAGCAGAACAAGCAAGGATTCAGAAAAGCCGAAGTAGCTGAAGCAAACCGGTCAGGGAACGGAGTAATTGAACACGGTATTTAGTAAAATGACGTTTTTGGGTTATGAAATGACAACTGTAAAAGCAATACTAGTTAGATCGTTAATCGGGATTCACGAAGAACGTGGCTATAACCGTTATAATTACGGACACAATTGGAATTAGTAGGTCACTTGATTCCCTTATCTTAGTTCTTAATGACTCTTTAAGTAAAGTAGCCCCTTCTTTCCAGGATGAAAGGAGAGACAACATCTGTCTCATTGGTTTCAATTCATCTCTGTCATTAAATGAATCCGTAATAATATTGAGCAATATGTTGTTACTCAACTGGGAATGTGATATAATTTTCGAATATATGGTTTCTACATCAATACCACTTTTGGTTACCCTCTTGACAAATTTATTGTACCAGTCCAAACCTAGAATTAAGTGTTCAGCCTTATCCGTTTCGCTCTTGGTTTCATCTATAATTTTGAAACAGACCTTGGCGAAATTAAATCTAAATTGTTTTCTTGCATGCTCTAACAGCAATTTGACCAGGATGAAAATGGGTACAGCAGGGAGCATAAATGCGATATCATATAAGACGGCCGTAACAGGGCCGTATTTATCTGAAAATTCGGATAATTCACGATTAGTTTGTGTACGACTATTTATATAATATAATGAAATTATTATGATAATTAGTACTACAATGGAAATGTAAAGGATTTTCTTGATATACTGATATTCAAAGACAGCATTTTCTTCGCCTCTCTTTCTGAAGAATTTTTCACAGGGATATACTGCTGGAAACACGGCGAATGGGAACAGAACTGTTAACAATACTATTGGCGGAATCCCTATGGAAAACGGTGGTGGGGCGTGGGTGTAGTGGGGATAAGGAAGGTAAAACCCTGCGTATGGATCGAAAACATTGAGTGAACGATTCCAAATGTCAATTGTGGTAGTTATAGTGATATAACCTAGTGGAAAAATAATCCATACTATCGTAGTAAGAACCTTTGCAGACCAGAGCCATTTCTTAATATTAGAGAGTGTCAAACCATTGGTTACCTGAAAATTTCGCTAGTTTCATTTATTCAAAATAATTATTATAAGTCAGGATATTTTTTACTACTACTTTTATTAGTTTAATTGTAATGAAACTCAGGTTAAGGCACCGAGCATGAAAATGCATATAGCTAATTTCGACGAAGGAATAAATGGATAATTTGAGCTCCACCCTGAATAATTTGAAATTCAAATTTAACATTAAGGAAAGAAGGAAACAGGTTGCCTCTCTTCTATCAAGGTCAGTAACTGAAACAGAGATAGCCAGACAGTTAGGGGTAGGCCAAGCAACTATTAGCAGAGATGTTAAGGAACTAAAAAGGACATGTCAACAATTCGTTTATGACTTGGCCAAGTCTGACCTAGCCTATGAATACAAAAAATCATTGGATGGAATTGAAGAAGCCAAGAAGGAGGGATGGAGAATTTTCAATAACCCGTTTGTCTCTGTTAGAGAGAGGCTATTAGCATTAAAGATTATCATGCAAGCAGATGCAACAAGATTTAAACTCCTATCTGAGGGTCAGTCAGTCTTGGCAATGAAAACAATGGAAGAGAGATTAGAAAACATTGAAAATCGATAAGTCAGTCGATAACCTATCAGGCAGACTACACAAGTTGGAAGAGGAAAGAGAAATAGCATCTTCTTCCGATGAGCCAGATGT
Organism: Nitrososphaerales archaeon TH5895; assembly: GCA_014523695.1. GTDB lineage: Archaea > Thermoproteota > Nitrososphaeria > Nitrososphaerales > Nitrososphaeraceae > TH5896. The sequence continues at coordinate 9,748 of JAATVS010000214.1, read as the reverse complement.
TCCATACGCAACTGCGGAAGAACTAAAACAAATGAGTCCAGAGGAGAGATACGAAGCACGGTTCAATTGGTATGTGAAAGAAATAATGCCATACTATAAAGCAGAAGTAATGCGCCTTCACAGCATAGCATCAGACGAAGAGTATAGTCGAAGAGTTCTAGAAGGAGATAAGTCCATCTATTTACCGTAACCAAATAGCAAGTTTGAACCTACCTCTTATAGCAATAGAGTGGCTCATGTTTTAGGTCTCAATTATCAAGAACTGCAGGACAAATTCAATCGGAGAGAGTTGGAGCACAAAATAGCAGGATGCGATAGTAGTGGCCGCTGTGACAACCGTTGGCGTGATGAAGACCCTAATCGTGTATTTTAGGGCCGATAGAAATAATGACGGTATTCGCTACCTCAAAAGGCTGGAATCTAGCATTTAAATTGACTGAAATCAGTTATGGACTTAGTCTGCTGATGCAGGGATTCGCTAAAGTAGAGGACGATTTAAGTCAGATTACAAATACAGAGACAGTTTTCACTAGGTTAACTGATTGAATAGTGTTATATTCGCGTAATGATCTTTGTAAAGATGTTGTCCCGGAGCAAAGCTATGTCTGGTATGTTCACGCTATCACCGAATAGTTTTCCTCCAAGTGGGGATCAGCCAATCGCAATATCCAAACTATCTTTCGGAGCCTTGGAGAGGAATGGTTGCCAAACTCTACTTGGGGTTACTGGTAGTGGAAAAACGTTTACAATCGCAAATGTGATAGCAGCCGTTAATAAGAACACTCTCATAATATCCCATAATAAGACATTAGCAGCTCAACTTTATACCGAATTAAAGGAATTGTTCCCTCAAAATAATGTAGGTTATTTTGTAAGCTTTTATGATTACTATCAACCAGAGAGCTACCTTCCACAGACTGATACATATATTGAAAAGGATACCGAGATAAACGAAAGAATAGAGAAGATGAGATTAGAGGCAACAGCAATGTTAATGTCTGGAGAGCCTACTATCATAATTGCTACCGTTTCATGTATATACTCTTTAGGCTCTCCGGTTGAATGGGACCAGAATTCAATTCTGCTTGACAAAAATTCTAAAGCAGACAGAAAGTTTATAATTAGTAGGCTTATAGAGGCTCGCTACGAAAGAAACGATCTTTCGCTGAAGGCCGGAGGATTTAGAGTCAGGGGGGATACGATCGACATTATCCCTGCCTACTCAGAGGATCTTTTAAGGATAGCACTTTTTGGGCAAGATATCGAAATGATAACTTGGCACGATCCTATTACCATGGAAAAGATAAGGGAGGTTCAAAGAGTGAAAATATTTCCAGCCAAGCATTATGTTGTCGGTGACGATAGAAGGCAATCAGCTATTACATCAATCCGTCAAGAACTTGAAGAATGGTTACCTAATCTGCCATCTGAACTTGAAAGACAGAGGCTCAGCTCCAGAACAAATTATGATACAGAAATGATACAAGAGTTAGGTTATTGTCAAGGAATAGAAAATTACTCCAGACACTTTGATGGAAGAAGTCCTGGTGATCCTCCTTATTGTCTTCTGGATTTCTTTGGTGAAGATTTTATTCTGGTTATAGATGAATCTCATGTTACCATACCTCAGTTACATGCTATGTTTAACGGTGATTTTGGTAGAAAGAAAACACTTATCGATTATGGATTTCGACTCCCAAGTGCAGCAGATAATCGACCTTTGAAATTCAAAGAGTTTGAAGAGTACATGAAAAAAGTAATTTTCATTTCAGCTACCCCTTCCGATTATGAATTGAAACAAAGTTGGCAGGTTGTCGAGCAATTAGTAAGGCCGACAGGTCTAGTCGATCCTGTAGTAGAGGTGCGAGAGGCACGAAATCAAATACAAGACCTGATCCAAGAGGTTCGGAGACAGAAAAAGCGTAATCAAAGGACCCTTGTTACAACTTTGACAAAGAGGATGTCAGAAGACCTTGCCGATTTCTTAACTAAAAAGAACATCAGAGTTAGGTATATTCATTCGGAAATAAAAGGTTTGGATAGAACTGAGCTTCTTCGTCAACTGAGAATCGGAGAATTCGATGTGCTAGTAGGCGTAAATCTACTCAGGGAAGGTCTCGATCTTCCTGAAGTATCATTAGTCGCAATTTTGGACGCTGATAAGGAAGGATTTCTAAGAAATTCTACGAGCCTTGTGCAGACCTTTGGAAGAGCTGCCAGAAATATTGATGGAAGAGTCATACTCTACGCTGATAAAGTCACTGATTCAATGAAAAGAGCCATTGGTGAGAGCGATCGGCGGCGGGAAAAGCAGGTTGAATATAACAAGAAAAATAGCATCATCCCCAAGTCCATTGTGAAACCCATATCAAGCTCTGAGAATGATTCCATAGATGTGAATATTAAATCAATGAGTAAATCAGATCTTGGTAAACTTGCGCTCAATACAGAAGCTCAAATGATACAGAGTGCAGAGGATCTCAAGTTTGAACGTGCAATTGATTTGAGAAGTAAATTGTACAAAATAAAAAGAGCATTAGGAGAACCTAAAACTTCATGGACTTAGGGATAGTCGATGCTTGATAACATTATCATAAAGGGAGCGCGTGAGCATAACCTGAAGAACATAAGTGTTACTATACCAAGAAACAAATTGGTAGTTTTTACTGGCCTGTCAGGTTCAGGCAAGTCTACTCTTGCATTTGATACGATCTATGCAGAGGGACAACGCAGATACGTAGAGTCTTTGTCTGCTTATGCGAGACAGTTTTTGGAACTAATGGACAAACCAGACATTGATTCAATTGATGGACTTTCTCCGGCCATTTCGATTCAGCAGAAAACCACAAATAAGAATCCGCGTTCTACTGTGGGCACTGTTACAGAGATTTATGACTATCTACGTTTACTCTATGCTCGAATCGGAATTCCATTCTGTCCCAGTTGCGAACGAAGAATCAGTAGACAATCCACAGAGGCAATTAGTGATTCGATACTTGCAGCATTTGAAGCAAGAAAGGGTCTTTTGCTTGCCCCGGTAGTCCAAGCGAAGAAGGGATCTTTTAGAAAGTTACTGGGAGGCTTAAAAAAAGATGGATTTCCAAGGGTTAGAATTGATGGCGAATTGACGAATTTAGATAGTTATGCTAGCAGCAATCGCGTAGGTGGTGATGTTGAGAGCGATCCAAATCTGCCTGTTCTGGATAAACAAAAGAAGCACTCTATCGAGGTGGTTGTAGACAGGCTCGAAATTTCTAATGAAGAACACGCTCGATTAATTGAGTCAGTCCAATTGGCATTGCGGTTAGGCAACGGATTGGCTGCGATACTGGTAGATAACGAAATGTACCTCTATTCTCAACAAAATGCCTGCCCTAATTGCGGATTGAGTATGGGGGAGCTGGAACCTCGCTCCTTTTCATTTAATTCACCATTTGGAGCTTGCAAAGCTTGTAATGGATTAGGCTTCAAGCTGAAATTCGACTCTGATTTGATAATTCCCGACAAGTCGAAAAGCATATTGGAAGGGGCCATCAAGCCATGGTTAGGGCGTTTTGCTTCTTTCAGGTCATCTAGACTCAGAGATGTTGGTAAACATTTCGGCTTCAATTTGAATGTACCTATCTCCAAATTCACTGAAGATCAACTTGGAGTAATCCTTTATGGAACCGACAGACGTATTCGGTATAGCTACAAGTCGAGAAACTCAGATAGTAAGTGGGAATATGTTGGAAATTTTGAAGGCGTTATTCCCAATCTGGAAAGGCTCTTTAGCCAAACAGTATCCGATTCAAAGCGAGAAGAGATAGCCAAGTATATGCGTGAACACTCATGTGAGTCTTGCAGGGGGAACAGGCTTAGAAGTGAAGCTCTCTCAGTAAAGATTGATGGGAGATCCATAATGGATGTGTGCAATCTTTCAATTGGAGATTGCTTAGAATTTTTTAAACAAATTACACTATCGACAAATGATCTGATCATTTCAAGAGCTATACTAAAAGAGGTAAAAGCTCGCCTACAATTTCTATTGGATGTGGGCTTAGACTATCTACAGCTAAATCGTACGGTATCTACATTGTCAGGAGGTGAATCACAGCGAATTAGATTGGCTACTCAAATTGGTTCAAATCTTTCTGGGGTGCTCTATGTCCTCGACGAACCAACCATTGGGTTACATCAGAGGGACAACGCAAAGCTCATTGCAACCCTGAAGAAACTTAGGGAACTGGGGAATTCGCTTATTATAGTCGAACATGATGAGGAAGTGATAAGGAGTTCTGATTGGGTATTAGATCTGGGACCGGGAGCTGGCAACCATGGAGGCAAGGTAGTAGCAAGCGGGTCTGTAGAAGACGTTTCTAGGTCGATTGAATCAATTACTGGCCAATATCTGACTGGCTCATTGCATGTCACAAAACCAAAAGATAAGAGAAAGAGTGCCAATAAATTCATCACTGTCCATCGAGCAGAAGAGAATAACTTGAAGAGTATTGATGTCTCCTTCCCATTGGGTTGCCTGACTGTGGTTACGGGTGTGTCTGGTTCAGGAAAGTCTACTCTAGTCAATGATATACTATTCAAGGAATTATCTACTCATTTCTATAACTCTCGAGAACAGGCCGGAAAACATAAAGGAATTACTGGATTAGAAATGGTAGACAAGGTTATAGGAATCGATCAATCTCCAATTGGTCGTACGCCGAGATCGAATGCTGCAACGTACGTAAATGCATTCACTCCGATAAGAGAACTATTTTCAAAGACCACGATGGCAAAGGAAAAAGGATTCAAGCCTGGGAGATTTTCATTTAATGTTCCCGATGGTAGGTGCGAAGAATGTGAAGGTGTAGGAGTAAAACGGATTGAGATGCAGTTCCTTGCAGACGTATATATTACGTGCGATACCTGCAAGGGTAAAAGATACAATTCAGAAACGCTAGGCATTACCTTCAAAAAAAAGACAGTCGCAGATATCTTGGCCATGACTGTGGATGAAGCGCTCGAATTCTTTTCGAATATCCCAAGCATATTCAGAAAATTAGGCTTCCTTAATAACGTTGGGCTAGGTTACTTGCGTCTAGGTCAACCGGCGACAACGCTTTCAGGTGGGGAGTCCCAAAGGATCAAACTTGCAGCTGAACTATCGAAAAAAGACACAGGCAATACCGTGTATATACTTGATGAGCCTACTACGGGGCTTCATTTCGCAGACGTTAGCAAGCTGCTTTATGTCCTGCAAAAATTAGTTGAACTTGGTAACACTGTGATCATTATAGAGCATAATTTAGATGTAATTGCCTCTGCTGATTGGATAATAGATCTTGGACCGGAAGGAGGGCAATTGGGAGGAAGGATAGTTGCATGCGGAACACCAGAAGAAATCTCACGAAGCGATAGTAGTCATACAGGCAGGTACCTCAAATCAAAATTATTTCCGAACCAGGTACTCAATACAATAATAAGAGAACAGGATACAAGAAAATGAGTCTAGGACAAAAAATCGTTCGCGTTCCCGACGGCCCAGGTGTCTATTTCATGAAAGATCAAACTGGCCGAGTGATATATATTGGCAAAGCAAAAAATCTAAAAAAAAGACTAAAAAGTTACGTTGTGAACAAGATTGATGAGGGTTATCACGCAATCAAGACTGCACGGTTACTCTCAAGAGTTGCAGCCATTGATTTCGTTGTCACACTCAACGAAACTGAAGCATTTCTTCTCGAATCAAGTTTGATAAAACAGTACAGACCAATATTTAATATTGAGCTGAAGTATCAGCAAAAATATACCTATCTGAAAATAACACAAGAGGAATTCCCTCGCCTTCTTGTTGCGCGAAGGAACAGGAACGGGGATTTTTTTGGTCCTAAGGGAAAGGTCTATGGTCCATTTGTTCATGGGAGCTCGAAGATATTGTCCACAGGATCGTTAAGAAGATTGTTTAAGGTAAGGATTTGTAAAAAGTTGCCTAAAAAACCTTGCCTAGAGTTTTTTATCAAGAATTGTGATGCTCCGTGCATTGGTAATGTTACACGGGAACAATACATGGACAAAGTGACGATGTTGCATGAAGTGCTTACCAGGAGGAACAATATGGAAGAACTAAAAGGTAGATTGAAAGAAGACATGACTGAAGCATCAAGAAATCACAAATATGAACAAGCAAAGGACCTCCGTGATACTATACAAAGACTCGAGAATATAACTGTGAAACAAAAAATGGAAATTAATGCAAATCGAGGTGCAGATGAAGAATTCTTTGGGATCATAAAGAACGAAGATATGGGAGTTGCACATGTACTTACCTTGAAGCGTAGAAAAGGAGTAATTATGGACAGAAATCACGCTAGTTTCGATCTCGTAGGGGATAATTCTTTATCTACTTTCATATCACAGTACTATAGTTCTGATAGTATGGTTCCAAGATACGTATATACAAATGAAGAGATTCAAGAGGCCAATGCACTTGAAGGGTACTTAGAGTCTATCGCCGGGCATAAAGTAACAATCCTGCCGGTTCAAAAGGGAACTCATCATGGCGACAGAAATAAAATTATTGATCTAATTGAGACAAATTTATTGCTCTATGTCGAACAGGAATATCATCCTTCGCTTCTAAATCTTAGGAACAAGCTAAAACTAAATTTTATACCATATGTTATCGACTGTTTTGATGTATCAAATTTAGGAACAAGTATAGCAGTGGGCGCATGTGTACGGTTTGTAAATGGCGAATGTTCGAAATCCGGATATCGGAGATTCAGAATACAAAATAAGGGAATACAGAATGATTTTGCAATGGTAGAAGAGATAGTTAGGAGAAGATATCGGCCAGAATCTATGGAGAATGTGGGCAAGGGTTTGCCACTTCCTGATTTAATACTTATAGATGGAGGCAAGGGGCAACTGAACTGTGCGGTCAGAACTTTGAGATCTCTTGACTTGGATATTCCATGTCTTTCTCTTGCCAAAGGCAACGAAGAGATCTATACAACTGATAGGAAATACCCTCTCATTCTGCCTGCCAATGATGAAGGGTTAAAGTTACTTCGATCTGTAAGAGATGAATCTCACAGGTTCGGCCTTAAATATAACATCAAAATTCGCAAAAGCACGATTAGGAATCTATGACAACGAACAATATTTCGGTCGGACGTTTATCTAATTCAACTTGAGCCGCATTTCTACGAAAACTGGATTATGAGGTGAACAGGTACTTGTTGCAAAAGCCAGCGATTGTGATTGCTGGAACAACTAGTGGAGTAGGAAAGACAACGGTATCAATGGGAATTATGCGTAAGCTTGTAGAATGTGGATTCATGGTACAACCGTATAAGATTGGTCCAGACTTTATTGATCCTTGTTACCATACGTTCGTTACTGGTCGTCAGTCAAGGAACCTCGATCTCTGGCTAATGGGAAAAAAAGGAGTAATGGAGTGTTTTGAAAGAAACTCTTGCGATGCGGATGTCTCAGTAATAGAGGGAGTAATGGGCTTATTTGACGGAATTTCTGGAAAGAGGAACTTCGGGAGCACTGCTCATATCTCAAAGATGCTCGATGCACCAATTATATTAGTTGTAGATGCTGCCAAAACTTCCCAATCTGTTGCTGCTATGATTCTTGGATATACAAAATTTGATCCTTGCCTGAACGTGGCCGGGATTATCATAAACAATGTTGGTAGCCAAAAACATTCAAGCATGATACATGACGCATTGAGCATTCAAGTAAAGAAAAAACTTCTTGGGATCATTTACCGAAATGAGGAGATCCGATCTGTCGAAAGGTATTTGGGGCTTATCCCCCCTATTGAAATCAAAGGTAATGGTAAAAATATTATCCTGAATTGTGCGAAATATGTTGCTGATCAGATTAACCTTGATAGCATACTGTCCCTCAAACGTATGAAAAGAAATCAAAACGGATCTCAACTGCTACCTAAAAATGAAAGTAAACCTATATGTAAAATTGCTGTCGCATTTGATGAGTCATTTAATTTTTATTACTACGATAATCTAAATTCACTTAGGAAAAATGGTGTTTCTCTAGTCTTTTTCAGCCCTATCAAAGAAAAGTCAGTACCGAGGGATGTTGACGGACTCTTGATAGGTGGTGGTTTTCCTGAAATATTGGCACCACGCCTAGAAATGAACAACTCAATGAAAAAGTCAATACATAAATCGATTGTCAATGGAATGCCTACACTGGCGGAATGTGGAGGTCTAATGTACCTCACTAAAGTAATAAATGACAATAGAAGAAAAAAGCATAGAAGATATTCGATGGTCGGTATATTCGATACAGAGACATCTATGACCAACCGAGTTACAATTGGGTACACGGAAGCCAAAGGCAAGGGTGAAATAATGGGTAATATTTCTCAGGTTCACGGCCACGAATTTCACTACTCTGAATTAGTAAACATCTCTTCAGATTCTCAATTCTCATTTAGCATGCAAAGAGGTCGAGGGATAAATGGGCAGTTCGATGGTTTAACATATAACACATGTGTTGCATCCTACATGCACTTGCATTTTGCGGACACTAGAATACTTGGAAGAATAGTAGACAGGTGCGTACACTATAAAAGAAAGTAAGCTTCGTCAATTGTAATTATTTGTAGAGGTTTTGATAATCCGCAGTACTCGTGAACTAGAATCATTTAAGTACATTTTTGACTTGTTATTCTCTATTAACCACAGAGACCCTATGCCTAGAATAAAAATACAATGAAGTATAGAAGTACTCTCCCACTTGTAACTTACTGTTAAGCTGACAAACCTATGATGTATAGCCTCTGCTTCAATACCTTTGTTCCGAGTACGGATGTAAGATATATGGATGTAAGATATACATGTAGCCAGCTCAATCGTTATGTGTATGGAGTAGATTGAAATAACAAATCCGAATGACACGTTATCAAAACAAAAAATCCGATCTTCTCCGCCCACAACCGGTTAATTGCAGTGAAATATAGGCTAGTTATCTGTTAGTTGGTATCTATCAGGATGAATATAGCGAACATGCCTTATGTAAACTGAGGAAGAATTCCCCTAGCTGTACGTACCCATTGATCTGATATTTCTTGCCCCCGAGTCTTCATTTTCACTTGAATATCCAGACTGATCATTTCACTAAATCCCTCCTACTGTAGTTTGTTTTTTATCGCTAATATGGTATGTGGGTAAATTCAAGTAACGTAGAGATCGCCTTTACGAGATTTCTAAACTTTCCTAGTTTTGACACGCGGAATGTGATGAGCCTGGAAAGCTTGAATAGCCTCTTGATGACTCCATGTTGTGAATGATTGAGCGAATTATTTGGGGCAAGTTTGTGTCATTTGTGGGTTACTCTCGGAAGGCAGCATATTCCGCTGCAGTTCTCGAACTATAGGCAGAATACTGTCGAATAAAAGCATCGAAAATAATCAATGATGGGTTGAATCCAGTTATTACTCGTAATCTGATAACGTTTAGAGTTACTAGTACTCAGCCAAATTAAAAACTGGCAATGGTCGTTTGGCCGATGACTGAGGGTATTGATCCCTGCAAGGATATGTCTTTCGTTAGTAAGGTTGAAAAATATGTTATGACCAACAACAAGCTCATTACTTAGTCATCAACTTGAAATGAAAAATCTATTCATGACTCTCTGCTCTTATTTTTAAACTAGAATTCATCATCTGAAAGCTTTTCCGTATATCATTGAACATTCTGGCATCCCCCAAATATGCTCCTAAACCTTT
>JAATVS010000213.1 GCA_014523695.1 Nitrososphaerales archaeon TH5895 | reverse complement strand
ATTTATTTTATTTTATTTTATCCTTATTCTTCTCGTAGCACTCTAAGACTTTATAGGGATTCATTTCAGTTGTATAACCACATCTCTCAAATTCATCTAATCCTTCCATTGTCTGAAGACTTTTCAGTATTACATCTAACTTCTCGAAGGCTACATTTTCCGAATCATTGGCTGCCTTAAACTCTTCTCCAGTGAAATTCTCGTCTGAGATATCCTTTTCAAATGTAGAATTGATTGCTATGGTGGAGGCCTGGACCAACTCTAGTTGAAGTGAAGTTGGAGATACCATCATCATTGTAGTAGCTAATAACGACCATGTCAGCAGCAATAAATTAGAATTCATCATCTATTAATACCATGTTCTGCTTACCTATGAACTTCTCGATCTCTGATTAGATGGTTTTTGGGATCCTGAGATCTGAGCATAATGTTTAGTAAAGATTTATAGACCGGATCAAGAAATTTCAATGATGGACTTAGTTCCCACTTCACTGTGTAATACAGCGAACCGTATTCTTGGCTATATGGATATGACATGGAAGTAAGACTCCATTTTGTATTAGAGGGTGAACGTATATGAGGCTTCTGTATCCTGCTAACTAGACTTTCGAAACAAAAAATCTAGAAGGTCCAGAAATGGTACACCTATTTCCTGTGGAGTTTATTGCCGAACGCATATGTTAAGTCCGGTATATCGGATAACTAATCTTCCCTTTAGAAACCATTCATGGGGTCAAATTGAAGAATAGTGCTTTTTCTAAAAATCCAAACATGGATTGTATACCTTACCTGTTTTGCTCTCTTAGTCTCTGCTTGAAACAAAACTGAATAAAATTATACTCCCCCTCACAGTAGGGTATTACAATACTTTTATGATCTTTTAATTATTGTGTATTGTGCATCGCAATGCCGTGTCGAAATATATGTATGAAAATAGGTTCAACTTTTGGATATTATAGTACAGGAATAAAATATTGCAGTAGATGTGAGATATTTCTATTTCATACAGGATATATCTGTCCCTGCTGCAAATGCCCTCTACGAACTACACCAAATAATAGAAAGGGCAAGGAAAAATTACGCACAAAGCAAGTTGCAACAAAAGAGTTCAAAAATAATTGAAAGATAATTGATTCATGAATCTTTCCTAAAGACCCAGTCAGCTATCAGTATAATCACAGGATGTATATCCAGAATGTCTATATAATCTAAGTTAGGAATTTTAGATGATTGAAGTTTGAAAAAATAGTTGAAACATGCATCTACTCTCCAGATTTGAAGATAATGAAGGATTTTTACGTTAACCGCTTGGGGCTTGATTTGATTTCAGAGGAAGAGAGAAGACACGTATTCTTGAAAGCTGGAAAATCCATGCTTTTAATATTCAATCCTGAAAATACAAGCTTAGCTGCTAATAGCACATTTCCAACCCATGGTGCATGTACTCCTCCTTCATCTATCCATTTTGCTTTAGAAATAGAGCAAGCAGGCTATGAAGCCGCAAAAAATCTATTAGTCCAGAATAAAATTGCAATTGAAAAAGAAATGAGTTGGGGCAGTGGAGGTAAGTCAGTTTATTTCAGAGATCCTGCAGGCAATTTAGTAGAAATTGTTACCAAAGGCCAGTGGCCAGTAGAGAATTAAGATTAACTGATTTGATTCAACTATAAGTACCCCAAACATGATATTGTAGACCAGTCTAATTACTGATGGAATTTTGCATATATACTACTGGAATGACATGAGGGGGAGTTTACATAGCCATTTATATGATACTATATCACCTCAAGAACGCGAGGAAGCTAGATCTTCTGAAATAAGTAATTCCTAGACCTGAATTTTAATTGTATGACAAAGGATCTATGGGTGCGAGGAAATCCTTTTTCTATTAAAGGATGTAGGACATCTAGCAGAAAACCTATACTAGATATCATTTGATCATTAAACTTAGTTGTGATTCAATCTTGATTCTACTTTTCTAATCAATGCTTCTATCCCTATTGGTTTTGAAATAAACCATTCTGATTTTTCTGAGTGCGGAAATAGGGATGTCAAGTATATGGGAACAACAGATCCAGGTATCCAAAACTAAACATTGCGGTATTGCTAAAAGCTCAACTAGTCTTTGACCCTTGAAGGTGAATGGTTCTAGGATTATAACTCGTAAATTACACTATTTACAAAAAAAAATGATTTTTATATTGTAAGTACCAAATCAAACAAGAAATTACTTGACGGCTCTTGATTCAAAACAATACAAGGAAGCAGAACGTCAGAGCTGGAATAGCGTAGCTCCATCTTGGCAGAAGTGGTGGGGGAAGACAATCGAAAGAGGTACTGAAGGAGTTAGTAGACGGTTAGTAGAACTTGCAGAGATTAAACCAGGTTCTAAAGTTCTGGACATTGCAACAGGTATAGGAGAACCAGCACTTACCGCTGCAAACCATGTAGGTAAGAATGGTCACGTACTGGCCACAGATATATCACCACAGATGCTATCTTTTGCTAAACAAAGAGCTATCTCTTTAGGTTTACAAGATGTGATTGAATTTAAAGAAGGTGATGCAGAAACAATCGACTTACCACCTTCAGCGTTTGATGCTGCACTATGCAGATTTGGATTGATGTTATTTCAAGACTTTAAGGCAAGTTTATCCAATATTTACAGGTCATTAGTTGAAGGTGGTCATTTCGCGGCTGCTGTTTGGGCTTCACCAGACAAGGTTCCTTTCATTTTCGTACCCATGAATATCGTACTGAAAGAAACAAACAGTCCACCACCTCCGCCGGGAACCCCTGGACCATTTAGCATGTCGGACCAAAATAGCCTTAAGAATTCCTATCTAACGTCAGGATTCAAAGATCCTATTATCGAAAGGATGAATGTGTCTTTTGAGTTTGATTCACCCGATGATTATACAATTATACAACCTTTACAATTGAGCAGGGTGGCCCTGTTCTTCAAAAAATGCTGGCAGGTCAGACAAAAGAAAGAAGAAAAGAAATATTTAAAGCAATTAATAAAGCAGCAGAAAAGTACGCTGACAATACTACAGGAAAGGTCAGATTCGAAAATGAAGCTATACTTATTGTTGGTAGAAAATGAATGAATAATGTTGTCAAAGCATTATTACCCATGAAAATGGAAGCCATTTAGCGTGACGAAGTATGAGAAGAAGGAATTCCGAACTATAGATGAATACACCAAAACATTTCCGGAAGATGTTCAAATCATTCTAGAAAAAATAAGGCAAACTATACGAGAAGCAGCGCCTGAAGCTGTAGAGGCGATTAGCTATGGAATACCCACGTTCAAACTAAATGGCAGATACTTAGTATATTTCGCGGCATGGAAAAATCATATCGGATTCTATCCGATGCCATCGGGCGCAAAAGCATTCAAAAAAGAGTTGTCCGTGTATAAACAAGGTAAAGGTTCCATCCAATTCCCATTAGACAAACCGATTCCATATGATTTGGTGCACAAGATCGTTATTTTTAGAGTCAGAGAAAACCTGTCTTAGTTATACTAATCCTATCGAACCAACTTCTTAATTTGTTCTCTTACCATCTAGATGATGTACGCGGGTCTTGCAGGTTCGGGAATACTAGGAGTCATTCTAGGAAGAAGTAATTCGCTACAGTCAAACTCCGTATTCACAGACCTATTCATCCCTCCAATTGTAATACTTACAGGGATGCTGAGCAAAGGAGTGATTTCAGGCTGCCTGGCGTAAATCACGACATACTTACGGAAGCTTCATATAACTCTGCAAAGCCTCCCCCGTGGGGAGTAATGCCTTTTAATATTATTTACTTAATGACACTTACGAAAAAGTGACTGAGTGGAATGGGGAGAAAAATAATCGCAGCTTTGGAAGTATCAGTGGATGGCTTCATCGAAGGACCCAATGGAGAAATGGATTGGGCGATGATGGAAGATGAAGAGACATGGAGAGATGTCTTTGAAATGCTCGCCCATATCGACACCTTCATTCTGGGCCGAAAGATGTATCCGGTCTATGAGCAATACTGGCTCGCAGTCTTGACAGATCCCGGCGGGATTCTACCCCTAAGTGGTAGGGTCGCTTCGAAGAATGAAATCGCCTATGCTCGTCTGGCAGATAACAGACAGCATATCGTTCTTTCCAGTACACTGGATAAGGTCGCCTGGAAGACGACGCGGATTGTTCGGGATGTGGAAGACATCCGAAAAATGAAGCAGCAGCCAGGCAAAGATATGTATGCGGTAGGAGGTGCCACGCTGGTTTCCAGCCTGATGAACCTAGGCCTGATCGACGAGCTCCAAATACTGGTTAACCCACTTATTCTTGGAGGTGGAAAGACGCTGTTCAAGGATGTGAAAGAACGGCATACGCTGGAACTCACCGGGGCAAAGCCGTTGAAATCAGGAAAGGTGAGTTTGACTTACAGTGTACAACACTAAATATTCAAGTTTGATATATTAAACCGGACATGAACCGATTTTGCGATCTGTGTCCTAATGTGTTCAGGAACTCCGCTATGTCGACTCAGTTTTTAGTTGGGTAGCACCAAGAGGAGTCACCAATATTGAGTTTTTCAATTTAACAGCATTTAGACCCAGCTCTGTGGTGTCTCTAGGTAGTAACACTGCAATGTAAATAAAAGGAAAAAGGGACGTGCACACTATTTCGTTATGGTACCAATTTTGCACATTCCGTATGTACTTTATCCCAGAAAAAGTACAAGAATCTTTTGCTCAGGATATTGATCCTGCTGAAGCTAATATCCTGGCAGTAGTACAGCAATCATTCAATCGATTATTGCTGAGAAATCAGGCCCTCCGGCTTGGAAGCAGCTTCCAACATGGTATTAGGTCACTGAGAACGATCGTCTTACTCCTCCTGATATCCAGCGGAAACGCGCAGAAAGGATGAATGCTACTACTCTGTCACTAAACTCTAGTCATGCGTCATTTATATCACACCAGTTGGGATTGCTGAATTAATCCTAAATGCAACAAAGCAAAGCAAAGAGACATGACGAGATAATACACCAAGTAGACAAACTAAACCATTTTTTTATGACTGTTACTTTATATTGTGATCACTTAAATTTTTAATGAAGATCAATGCAAGAAGATAAGAGATAATCTAAAGGAATTGAACAAATTATCATGTGAAATACTTTCTTTGTTTAACCTGCCATCGCCTTTCTTTTCTGCAGTCTTAAGCGATATCAGCATTTTTAGAACGTAGGATTAATAGACAACTACTTGTTGTTCAACGTTCTAACAATCAATGCTACAGCTATCAAAATAACAATTGTGGCGATAATGGTAAGATAGGTTACAGATTCATCAAGAATAGCCCATCCCAAAAAAACTGCCACAATGGGTGCTATATAGGCAAAGGTGTTAGCTACTGGCGGTGTACTCACTTTAAGTAACCAATAAAATTCAGCGAATGGTACGACGGTGCCGATAAAAATTAAAAATATATAGGATATGAGTAAGTTTAAATCTATATCAGAATAAGAAGGTAGAAGATTAAATTCTCCAATTAGAACACTAGGAATTATTAGTAACGCCCCACCGACTAGCGTAACCATTCCCGCAGATAATAAGAAATTTTGAGGTAGGAAAGATCTCCCGGAATAGATGGATCCTAATGCCCACAGCATTGAACTTATCAATAAAGACGCGACTCCTATTAGACTTAATCCTTGACCTCCAATCGATGGTCCAACAAGGATTATCATACCTCCAAAACCTAACGAAAGACCTATCTTTGCAGAGTTTGTTATTTTACTGTGAAATATTAAGAACATAAATAATACTACCCATAAAGGAATTGTTGAATTTAGTAAAGAGGCAATACCTGCAGAAAGATATTGTGTTCCCCATGCTATTAACCCATGTCCACCAACTATCAGGATTGCACCAATAGCCAGAGCGTTTCTCCAAAGTTTGAGTTCTTTAATCTCATGATTTTTTCTATCACGAATGTAAGAAACTAGTATCAAAACACCACCTGTGATCATAAACCTAATGCTAAAGGCAAAAAGAGGCGATATAGAATCAAGAACAATTTTGATAGCTATGAAACTTGATCCAACAGTAACAGACAAGGTAATAATTACTACCCAGAGCTTAAATTGGTTCATATTGATTCATACCTAATTTGATAGAATCTATCATTGCTTGATTTCTGATTGAATCCATAGATTCTTATAAGATCGCATAAGACTGAACTGTTGATTCGCTGTTTTAATGTGTTGCTGAGCCAATTACACCTTGATCCTCTTTTTCTAAAATACTAATAATAACTCTGTATTTTGATGAACCCAACTCTAAAATCATACTACGTTCATAAGTCCATTCATGGCAATACCCTCAGAATACATTCAAATTATTGTCGCCGCGATATATTGCAATAACATTATTTTACACCATTGTCACATTTCAGCGCTCGAAGAGACTAGATCAAATCACATCATTAGGCGATGTCATGAATGAACTCCGAGATGTGGATCGCGAATTGGCAAAAATACCTTCAGGATCTCAATTTGATGATGTTAGAAATACATGACACTTTCGAATGTTCAATAGCCTAGACTGGCTTTCGTTTATGATCAACGAAAGAATAATTACTGACAAAAAATTGATCGAATACATCAAACCCATGATAATCGGTTATTATGAAGATACTTTTTTGAAATCAGGCTCAGCAAACGAAAGAGATTCATCTCATTACCAACAACTTAAGAAACTCTATCAAACTGTGAAGAAGCAAGTCTAGATGAAGTTAGTAGAATTACGTCATTTAAATGAAGTTAAAGGTAATTTCGGAATGCATGACGGAAAATATTATAGAGCAGATGCAGCTGTAATAGAAGGAAAGCTTCCTCCATATCTTATCGTAAGTAATGCCAAAAACTGAAATTGAACTTGATATAAAATTAAAATTATTCATTGATATATTTCGTGCATTAGCAGGTGAAAATAGGGATGATGTTAGTAAGGAGACTTTGATACTTGAGTTAGTGAATACTGGCAAGTATACCGAGCAAGAAGCACTTGTATACATCAAGCAGCTCAGCAATATGGTTTCATATTCGAAAGAAAAATTGGTATGTATGCAATAGCATAAGCGTACATGGACCTCTCACTTAGTAGATCTTATTTATTACCAGATCGCTTGAAGGCTACATAGGATTGCAAAACCATGATAATAGATCCAAGATCTTCTATAGAAATATCAAGGTTGGAGAAATATTGTAAATTATGTTGTATTGTAATATTACTTTTATTCTAATCAAATGTAAGATACAACTAATCTTACATTTCTTTCTGAGAAGTTTTTGGGGCATGCATGCATATTACCTTATAGATTCAATATGAGAACGATTGTAGTAGTCATGGCAACCGCAGCTATGGCTTTACTGATGTCAATCGTTGCAATACATACAGTCAGTACAACCTTTGCCTTAACTGACAACAACACAGATGCAGTGACAAGAGGAGGAGGAAATGACAGCAGCAGTATAGTTGAACCTGGATCCTCTGGTAATGATGAAAGTGCAAAATCTGGAATCAACACCACTGTGTGTGGCCCAGATGCAGCACACGCTTGCCAAACGTCTTCTGGCGGACAATAGCACCATATAATGTGAAGAAAGAACAAACCTTACGCTTCTTTTTTGTGTCAAAATATCATTGATAGTCTGAACACATCCATGAGAGTGAAAAGTACCTCAAGATGGTAGAGCGTGTCATGGAAAACCCATCGATGCAAAGAGTGCTTGATAATGAAAAAAAGTTATCGCAAGAGGGAGCATACTCATTTTAAATACTGTAGATATGTTCTCGTGTATATACCATGCATAAAAGAAATGTACTTGAGATAATGAATGGGCAGGTTGGCTACAATAGATGAGACATATTTTTTGAAGAGGAACCATCAAAGAAACATGAAAAACAAATAGAGTCAGACAAATGGTTTAATCCCGATTTTGAGAAGTTCCTAAACAAAGAAATAGCGCCGGAACCGGAGTCTAAACCCATTTAATCATTGCCAGAACATTAAGCTCATTCGAAATGCATCAAATAAATCATCATGTGAAGTTGTTTCCTTATCGAGTATGCCTTCACCATTCTTAAGTGTAGTCCTTAATGAAATGATTAGTTTGCATTTGAAGCCGAAGTGAAGGCTAATAATCTAGGCCACTGATAAATCCAAGGAAGATATACTTGAATAACCAAGAAATACGTGCTGCACTGGAACGTCACTGGGAGGCCACAGTGGCACTCGATTTAGACAGAGCACACGATATTTACCATGATGACCTCATAGTTGAATTTCCGCAATCGGGCGAACGTATCTCCGGTGAACGCAACCTGTACGAACTCAGGGCACACTACCCCACTAAAGTTACTTTTAAGATCCTGCGAACACGCGGAGAAGGAAGTCTGTGGATAACTGAATATGTTATTACATATAATAGACGTCCAGTTAATGTGGTATGCATCATGGAATTCAAAGATAATAAAGTCGTTCATGAAACACTCTACTTTGGAGATCCTTTCGAACCACCTGAGTGGCGATCTCAGTGGGTAGAGAGAATCAAATGACTAGATCTACTGATTAATGTCAGGACCGCACCGAAATACTGCTTGCTACAACAAGAGATAAAACAGAAGAATCATTCAACACCGATCCCTGGAACAGCCTCTTTCTTGAATAGATAAGGGGATGCTACAGTGCTGGGTGAATGCAGATAACCTGTTCTGCGGATCCATAAGTCTATTTACTGCTCTCTTGAAATGTTCGGTTGATTCCCAAACTGTATAGACAATGTCGCTCATAAACACCCACTTCCAATCAAAGTCTTATATAGTTAAGACTAGTTTACCCCTTGGGTGTCCCTCTTTTTGGTAATCAAGTGCCTTAGCAGCTTCGTCTAACGAAAATGTCTTATCTATATTCACTCTAATATTATTTTGATCTATCCATTCTGCTAATCTAGTCAATCGTTGTCTATTCACTTGACTAAACAAGAATACGGCTTTGATTCCATATTGATTCATTAGCTCTGAATTTGGTTGTTCTAACGTGGAAACAATCATGCCGCTACCTTTCTTCAAAACTTTAAACGATCTCTTATATGTATCGCCGCTAACAGTATCAAAAACTGCATCATAGTCATGTACTATATCTTCGAAATTCTCTGTCTTATAGTCTATAACCTGGTCCGCTCCTAATTCTTGTACAAACTGTTTATCATCTGTACTTACAGTAGTTGCCACAAACGCGCCTAGATGCTTTGCAAGTTGTATGGCTATAGATCCTATTCCTCCTGCCCCGCCTTGGACTAGAACCTTTTTATCTTTTGATAATCTAATGTGCTCCACAAGTGCCTGCCAGGCGCTAACACCAACAAGCGGCAATGCTGCAGCCTCTAAATAATTTAGCGTTTTTGGTTTGTGTGCTATACTATCCTTTGCTTGCCAAAGCCAATTCTGCAAACGCCCCTGAGCCACCGCTGAAGATTGAGGCTTGTCCATATACTTCGTCACCCTGCTTGAAATCCGAATGGGCATCTTCTTCTACTTGTTTGACAACTCCTGAAAAATCCATTCCCAGAGTTGAAGGGAATTGAAGTGGCATAATTTGTTGCATGTATCCTTCGCGAATTTTCCAATCTACTGGATTTACTCCAGAGGCCTTTATGTTGACCAGAATTTTTCCTGAAGATAAACTTGGTGCTGATGCTGTCTCATTGACCTCAACCACATCATTGCTACCGTATTTCTTGATCTGGATAGCTTTCATGCTACTCTTTTGCATGTTCTATTGTTGAACTGGCACTATTTATCGTTGGTGGGACCAATACTCCAGATAATGGACAGTTAAATTGCTAATGAGTACATAATTATTACTGATTACCATTATATTCTTCAAGTCTAGCCACCTGCTGCTCTAAGGTATAAGTGCGCTTAGTAAGTTCGCTGAGTTTGTTTATACTTACTTCATGTATTAATGATAATAAATGTGACATCTATCATTCCTTTCTATTTGATGTCATTAGCCTTTCTAGCACTGTAAGGTCATCTTCCTTAAGGTATCTCTTGTATGTTGGTTAGATCCAACGGAGGACTGATTCAACGGTGTCACTTGGGTTAGTATTGAAACATATTTTTGAAGATGGCGGGGCTTTCTGATGGATGGTATTGATAATTTTCTCAAACAGAAGGGTATGCTGCGGTATTATTCTAGTACCAGCACCAATCATAATACAGTCAAATTTTTCCCGTGAAAGTATGTCTGAGACAACGCTTTCGGCAGTCTCTCCGTAGTCGACAAGACAGGTTTGCACTTCGTATCCTAAGTCCATTAATCTTTTAATTGCATCTTGTGCTGTAGCCTGTACCCGGCTGGCGTCCCATCCAGTAGTATTAGCAAGACTGGAATCAATTAACTTGGGATCAATACCTGTCAGGAGAACTTTTTTCTTTGTCATACTCTCCTTATGGTGACGTCGTTCTATTTAATTCGTAAAACCTGTTGCCTGTGCGTAAACCAATGCAGTTGTCGTCTTTAATGTTACCGAATAAGTGGAATATTTCCAGCTTATCAGGAAAGATTGTATGTCTAAGTTATTGTCTCCTCTTCCTCTTCAAAATATTCTCGAATCCCCCAAGGTAAACAAGTTACTTCATACATTTATGCTTCTAAAATTCACCTTTCAATTACTCTATGGTTTTCCGACTCTAAAAGTTCCATATGTACAAGTCAACTGCTTTGTTGAAATCTTTATCATTGTGCTATCATTTAGCTGTGGTATCT
>JAATVS010000212.1 GCA_014523695.1 Nitrososphaerales archaeon TH5895 | reverse complement strand
ATATCCGTATTCAAACTAATTTATACTTCCTCCCATATGCATGTAAAGCATTCTTGAAGGGATCCAACGGTGCCCTTACTAGACCCGCTCCAATATATCCTCCACCTTCATGTCTATGTGCGATTGCCGTATCTATAACAGGGGTAATCCCAGTTCGCATCACTTTTCGGATATCAATCCCAGTTGCAGTACCTTGAAAGTTAATGATTGGCAAGGTAAATGTATCATTAAGTGAATTTGTAATTTTCCGCATTTCGTATGTGTACTTTATAGCATCTTCAGCAGATCCACCTATGAGTGCCAATATTGCAGGAGAACCGGCCAGAGCGAATGCTCCGATACCTGCAGTCTCTGTAATGGCACTGTCGCCGATATCAGGATTAGCATCTTCATGGCTATAACCCGGAAAATACAATCCTTTAATCATGTTTGCCTCACCAGTGAACCAGTCATCCCCTAATCCACTTACCTTTATTCCAAAAGTAGTTCCATTTCTTGCCATCACTGTTACTATCGTACTAAATTGGATCCCATGAGCTGCTTTCGTTATTGCTTTGCATGCAGCCATACTCATGCATAGGAAAAAAATATCATTCTCTGAAAGATATTTTGTAACCTCCAATACCTCATTTGGGCTACAAACTTTCAATAGGTGAGGTAGTATAGTACTTGCAAACAGTAACGTACCGGCAGCCGGCCTATTATGTAGTTCATCTCCCATGTGCAATGCCCTTGCCATCATCGGTTTAAGATCGATTCCCTTGCTCTTACGAATCGCCTTGCCCAATGGCGGTGATAGTTTTTCAGACCAATACCTAAGAACTTTAACTGACTCCTGATCGAAAAGTCCAAACTGCACTCTGTTTTCTACGAATCTGGCATAACAGGTCTTACCATTACTGCGATCTTTGACAACTAAAATAGGCAAAGATGGCGAGATTACTCCAGCCATAGGTCCTACTGCGTCATGGTCGTGGTTAGAAGAAAAGTCGATGCCTCCCTTCCTTATCAATTCTAAAGCGTCATTCCAACTTGTTGCGAATCCCTCAAAGATCATAGTACCTACGATTGCGCCTCGCATTGGGCCACACATTCTATTCCAATCAATCGGAGGACCCGCATGAAAGATTGAATTCTTCTTCATTTTAGGCAGAATATCCTTTGCACGCTTGATATCGACAAGAATGGGTCTGGATAAACGCATTAGTTCGAGCGCTTTATTATTAGCTTCTTCTATATGCTTCCTAATTCCTGCTTCGTCATTCATTGTAATTATTTCCTGCCGTAAAGGTCATCTAAAGAAATGTGTCCCAGAAAGACCAGCTAACGCGTCAGAGAGATGTTGTAGTGAGCAGACTATCGCCTCCTTTCCACCGTTTCTAATAAATGAGATAGCCGCTTGCACTTTGGGCCCGATACTACCGCTCTCCAAGTCTCGCAACCCTAATTTCTGTTCGAAATTCGTGTCTACATTGACCGTATGTATAAACTCTTGATTCTTCTTTCCGTAATTTCGATATATCCCATCTACATTGGTCAATAATACCAATTTTGAGGCACCTATTGATGTTGCTAATCTTTCGCTTGCAAGGTCTTTGTCTATAACCGCATCAACTCCTAGGGTTTTCCAATTCTGCTTCATCACTGGTATTCCTCCTCCTCCGCATGCGACAACAATAAATCCAGCATCTACTAGAGATCGAATGGCTTCATAATTTATTATTTTAATAGGCTTTGGAGATGGAACCAAGAGCTTGTATCTTGTTCTATCAGAGCCTACCCTTCTTTTTCTAAGCTGTACCATTTCGTTTCTCAAAAGGACTTCTGTCATTTCGTTGTCAAATGTTTCACCTATTGGTTTAGTAGGATTCTGAAATGCATTGTCATTTGAATCAACAATTACTCTTGTGAGGAGAGTTGTCACATGTTTATTCATCTTCGAGCGGTCTAGCTCGTCTTGCAATGCTTGTTCAATAAGATAGCCGATAAATCCCTGCGTTTCCGCAGTACATACATACAAAGGTAGAGCAGGGTAGTAATCTTCTGCCAACCTGTGTCTTACAAAAGTTGCTCCCACCTGTGGTCCGTTACCGTGAGTTAGGACAATTCTGTTTTTGTTGTTGTCGCTCTTCATAAAGTCAACGATCTGTCGCACAGCAACCTGGACGTTGTGATACTGTTCGTCAAATGTTCCTTTCTCACCAGATCTGACCAGAGCATTTCCACCGATGGCGAAAACTATTAGATCTGTTCTTGAGTTACTCAAGAGTTACTAAACTAGACATATCTTATTTAAATTTAATGCACAGAATGTATCAAAATCTGCATTTATCATAAAATCAGAATACATTGATATATAAAATACGAAAAATGGCTATGTAAACTGATAAACGCTTTTGTTTAATTCCGAACTTATCATTACTTACCGAATTCTGTGGCGAGCAAAGCATACACCTGGCGTTGGAGCCTTACACACCCCGCTCAAGAGTAGAGCCACATTTTAATTCCCAAAGGCACTTTGAGATAGAAGTACAGGCATTTATTTTCACTTCAATTTCCTTTCTCTAAGAAGCTTTGAACTTTAGGTAGCAGCTCTGTACCAACGAATCGATCGCTGTAGGTGAAAAGAGCTATTATCAGACCAGTACCGATATCTATGCCTGAGGTGTGT
>JAATVS010000211.1 GCA_014523695.1 Nitrososphaerales archaeon TH5895 | reverse complement strand
CTTGCATATTGGCGTGGTTCGAAAACCCTGGTAGGTGGGGGAGATACCCTTCAGGCCATGAAGACATCGGGTGTTTCAGAAGGAGAAGTAAGTCATGTATCAACAGGTGGCGGTGCAACCCTGAGATTTCTCGCCGGTGATTCGATGCCCGGATTAGAGGTACTCAATGTATGATAAGAATACAATATGCGTGAAAGCATGAGGAGATGATTAATCATGAAACTGTTCGCATATAGGCTAACGAGAAACATAATTTTGAAGAAAATACTATGTTAAATACATTCAATCTAATAGCGACCACCTTTCGATACAGAGAGTTTGATGCCATAGATGAGATACTAGATTTGCTTGATGATCTTGGAGACGCCGATGCTTTCTTTGAGGTTACAAATATTTCAGGACTAATAACGGGTACTACTAGTTTGGATCCTTTTCAGGTAATCGAAAAATTCAAAGATATTGTACGTTTCGAAGACTGGCGATTTAGGTATGTTTTGAGGGTTATTCCAATCGAATCCGTTACAAATTCCAATCCCGCTGAAATAGCAATGGCGGCCATTGATTTGTCCAAAAGGAAAATATCATCTTCAGATTCCTTTAAATTGTCTGTTGAAAAGAGGCACAATTCTTCCCTAAGGTCTTTAGAGATCATAGGCGCGATTGCTAAAGAAATAGACAGCCCGGTGAACTTAGATGCACCAAAATGGATCATACTAATAGAGATTTTGGGGAATATAACCGGAATAGCCGTGTTACAACATGATCAGATCTTTAACTCTACCCTCGAAAAACGAGAAATTGGAACAAATTCAGATAAATAGACAATTGATTTGATTGCAAAACAGACCGACCAGACTTGCAATGACACCACAATTTTGTTTCTTTGCTCCATGACTGCAGCATTTTGATTGCTTCCTGTTATTGATCAAGAAACATTGTCCAATAGTGATGAAATAAATACACTCCTCCCTGACAATATCCCGATCGGGGTGACGTGCTGCTTTATTGATTTACGTCATTTTCATCGTTCCACAAATGTTTAGTTTAACATACTGTTTTTTCATGCAAAGGTAGGCTAAGTTGCTTCGACTTGGCTGATGGACAGATGATTTAATATTTGCTAAGACTTCTTCATCCGGATAATGGAGGTAGTATGCGACACCAGCTTCATGATGGTTCTTGGTTCAACCCCTCTGCAAAATATAGAAGGTATTGAGTCAGCACTGGGGAGATTACAGTTTGTTGTTCCTAATATAGTAGCGGAAGAATTAAAACACCTGGAGCGTCATTCTGGTCCGAAGCGTTCAAGGATGGCAAGAGCTGCTTTGTCTTTGATAGGAGCTAAATTCAATTTGATTGATCTTCCCCTCTCAAAGTACGCTGACGAGTCCATCATTAAATATTCCGGTTGTCATAACTGCGCTGTAGCAACACTGGATAGGGAACTTAAAAACAGGTTAATCAAAAATAAAGTGTTAGTTATCACATTGAGGGATGATAAATTAATTATAGGTAATGATTATTGAGCAAATATCAAATTAACAGATAATAAATCACTCACTATATCGGTGTGCAGCTTTCTAGATGTTGTGATAGTAATAAAGCGCAAATCCTCTCCCCGACGATATGGAAAGAAAATAGCTTCCAGGCAGAACGGGTATATAAGTCGGAAAGCTTCGTTCAGTTCGCTAGCTACTTACAAGGACAACCATCGCCATTGGTAATAGTGTATCCTTATAAGCGGCATTTTTAGAAGTCATTTATGATTTTTTTGACATGATATTTCACGAGTAAATTCAGTGTCGTGTCAAAAATGTCTAAGCATTTTAGGAAGCTAAGACAACCAATTGACATGAAAGAAATTGAATGTTCTCACTCCAGTCCCCGCTTTTGAGATCTACTTTTCAAAAAATAAATAGCAGCGGCCTGCCATGATTCTTCTTTATGTTTAGGAACCTTCGATTGCAATATCTACTGTTCCTAGGACGCTTTCTAGGCCCTGATTGTCAATCGCTCTATATGTGAAACTATCTGAGCCCACATAGCCAGGATTTGGATAGTACAGAACACGATCTTGATCTGTCCCCGTTTTTAGAACACCATGTGTTGGAGGGTCTATAACCGAGTAATCTAATTTGTCGGGACTACTAGGGTCTGAACCTTTCAACTCAATCTCTAAAGAAGACACGGAGGCTGCTCTGATGTTCAAGTCCTTGACTGAAGGTGGAAGATTTGTGTCGACAAACTGTTTTTGTACCCTATCTTGGAAGCCGTCGGTAACCATCAAATCAGTCAATTCTGTAATGTAGTTGTCAGGTGTAATCTCACTTGAGTTAGTTGATGAGGTTGTATTACTGGCTCCTGGTGACTCTTCAGACAGCTCCAATTGTCCATTCGATGAGCTGTTGTTAGATTGAGAATTGGCAGTAGACGTTCCTATTCTAATTTCATTTATTGCTGCAGTATCATGATCATCATTGTTGTCGTCGTTATTCCCAAAAACTGTAACTCTAATGTACCTGCTTTCTCCATCGCTTAAATCGTATGTCTCTAACGCTTCGGTAGATCCGCTGCTTGTTCCCCTTAGAGCATCAGTAAAGGTGGTTCCATCATCTGAAGTAGATATTACAAAGTTGTATGATCTTTCGTCACCTTTGTCCCATGCGATTCCGACATTGCAAACTGATTCTACTGAACCTAAATCAGCCTGTATGAAGGATCCGAATCCTTCTTCCTCCCATTTTGTATCATAGTCATTATCTAGCAGCTTTGCAAATACGCTGTCATTGTCATCGTCATCATCGTCATCATCGTCATCATCGTCATTGCCAACACTCTTAGCTTCATCCATTCTACTCGTGCCAATCATTTGAATACTAGATGTTGATTCTAGACACCCATCATCAGCCTGTATAATATTTGATTCAATGTCTCCACCTAAAGTTTCCAGACCGGGTGTAGTGTATTTGTTAATAGCGACATCAAAGGTCCTTTCAACGCCCCCGCTACTATTTTGATACCAAACACAAGGATGTCCCATGCATGCAGCTATTAAGCAAACATCTTCGCTGCCCGTCTTGCATTGGATATCTAATTTTCGATCATCATCATTGTTAGAAGTCGCAACTACGTTCTCGTAAGCACCAAATAGTGCCATTTGTGCAAGGATTCCATATACCGCAATCACTATTAGCATTGACCGTCGTCGATTAGTTAAGAATCCTATAGATTCCTTATTGTCGATCATGACGAAATAAATTGTGAATATTTGTGTATTATTAGATTGGACATATTCAACTTTATGATTGACAAGTCATATTTTTCATGCTATATGACACGGAGAATAGTACTTGATAAAACCCCACAAAACGAGGAGATTGAACATCCTAAGAAAACTCCACACATTACCTACTATCTTCTTCACAATTAAGGTAGATATTTGGTTTAAAAGGAAGCCAACATCTACCTTTTTTCTAATATCAAACAAGCGATTATGTCACTGTGAAACTTCTGAGTTGAACATTCGAACAAGGTTGAATTGTTTGCTTCTAGCTCATTACACTTATCCCATCTACCTTTTTTAAGGATAAAAAACTCTTTCTTGATAATGAAGAACTTATTGGTCAAAATCGAAAGTGATTCTTTATTATAAACTCTATAACCTTGCTGCTTAATTATTAATCTACCATAAGGAACTGTTAAGATTAAAGTACCTTTAGCTTTTAATACACGCCAAATTTCTGTCATTGCAAGGGCATCCCCATTTATCCCATAATTATGACCTTTATTCTGTTTCTCTGCTCCTTCATGATCAAGCCCAATATGTTCCATGGCGCTGAGACACATTACCTGATCAAATGTCTTTTCCTTAAAACCGATATTCCTTGCGTCCATCAGTATTAATGGGATCCCATGACTACCAAATTCGCTGGCAATATCAATACCAATTATTTGCCATTCCTTTCGGCTGAATTTTGCAATCGCACCAGAGAACGCAGAGGTCGAGCAACCTACATCCAAGATTTTTGCCTTCTTCTCTCGGGATACCAGATTTCTTGACACAAATTCGTACTCTGTATATCTTTCTGACGCCATACACCCTAACACGTCTCCAATATCTAACTCAATGTCTCTTGCAGAACACGAATACAATGGGACAGGAATTCCTGATCTTGTATCTGTTCTATACTTTACAATATGAATTTGTCCTTGCAGTTGAAGCTTAGTGATTGCTTTGGAGATCATAAATATAGATTCAGTTGGTATCATTCTATGGATTGAATATTTATCCAAGGGAATAGATCGCAAAAGCTCGAGTATTTTCTGTTCAATATTCAATTCCGAGATACTCTTTTGTATCTAGATGGTATTAGGGTGTATATGAATAGGTTATGTCCCGATCCACCAAATACTATTATTTACTGATGGCGTACTGCACCATGCACCACACAAATGCGTAAATGCATAAATCTGATCACATTAAGATCTAATTCGGGGTAGGCTAACTGGATGTCGTTCGAAAGGGTTCAGCACCTTGTAGATGTCGACGAAAATATCTTTGCTGCATTTGTGATTGATCGCTCCGGGAAAATATCAGAAATCTTTATTGCTCCTGACTCAGAGTTAACTAGGTCGAAGATCGAGACGATTAGTTCTGTCCTTGACATCCGATCTGTCGTGACTACTGAAAAGGAAGTTGTTGAAAATTTGATTGGTCGCCACAAGTGGGATGTTCTGGAGTATGATAAATTCAAATTTATCAAGCTATATCCCGGTGGAAATCTGGACCACAAGATGATAGTTGTGATAGCAGCCTGTACAAAAGATACTGGAAACGTGGCAGATACTGTAATTGGATATATGAATGATTCTGAACAAGACGAACACCCCCCCTCCAACTTGTTTGATTAGCTAAACCAATTCGATTGGCTCTCAATTTTAGGAATGGGTATCATCTTAATTTACCGAACAAAAAGTAAGATGTTTTTCACAAATTATAATTAGTGGAAGTCAACTTTATCTGCAACAGAAGTCAAACCAAAATGATGATGTTCATTTCTCTAGTACTTTGGTAGACAACCTCTTGTACTTCAAAATATCTTGTGTGAAATATTATCTCAAATCTAGTACCACAAATTTATGCGTTGAAACGCTACATTATTTATCTATCTCTTGAATTTGATGAATCTTGAGGCATCAAATTTTTGTCTTTTGTATACGATCTCTTGAGCCAAATAGGAGTAATAATGGTAGTAAGGGCAACCATGATTATAACCGTAGTATAAATATCTGAAGATAGCGCTCCGGTTGATACACCTACTCCTGCCACGATAAGTCCCACTTCGCCTCGTGAGATCATTCCAATTCCGACTCTAAGCGCTTTTGTCTTATCTTTTAAGAATATGATTGAGGGAAGTCCACATCCCACGACTTTTGTTGTGACAGCAATGGCCACTACTAATCCTGAAAGATACAACACGTTCAGATTTACTCCGCGCAGGTCTACCTGTGCTCCGATAATGGCAAAGAAGAGCGGACCGAAAATTATTAACAGCTTTTCGGCGTATTCGTCGACTTGTTTAATGAGACGGGTACTAGCTACTGCCATCCCTACAGCAAACGCTCCCACGATCGGCGATAGTCCAACGAACGCGGCTATTCCTGCAGCTCCAAAGAAGGAAGCAGTTACAATTCCTTCTATACTGCCCTTAGATTTCCATAACCTCTGAACATTAAGCAATCTCGGAATTAAAAATATAGATCCTATCAATAGCGCCGCAAACAGTCCCAATATCTGAAGAATCAAAATCGCTACGTCCATTATTTCAGGAGAGATATCACCAGTTTGGACCATGGTAGTTACAACAGACAGTATAGCAATAGCAAGGATGTCATCCACAATTGCCGCACCTAATATCAGTCTGGCTTCTTTTGTCTGCATCTTTCCTATTTCTGTTAAAACCTGAACAGATATTGCGATACTTGTTGCCGTAAGTGCCGTAGCTACTAACATTGACTCTAAGGCATCGAACCCGAAGAATGTTAGGACAACGAATCCCACAAAAAATGGAAGAATCACACCAAGTGTCCCTACTGTAAAAGAAGCGGCTCCTCCCCTCAAGAATTCTCGAGGTGTAATCTCAAGCCCTGCTACAAACAAGATGACAATGGCTGATATTTCCCCAATATCACGTACAGTTTCATCAAGCATCACTAGCGGCTCA
This sequence comes from Nitrososphaerales archaeon TH5895, assembly GCA_014523695.1. Classification (GTDB taxonomy): domain Archaea; phylum Thermoproteota; class Nitrososphaeria; order Nitrososphaerales; family Nitrososphaeraceae; genus TH5896. The sequence goes on along the minus strand of JAATVS010000211.1, from coordinate 1,558 downwards.
CCATCAAAGAGAAATAATCCCCCTATGGCAAAAGGGCCAACTATTATTCCAGCCAAGAGTTCCCCCAGCACCACCGGCAATTTCAGCTTGTGAAACAACTCTGCAAATATTTTCGCAGCGAATAATAATATAGCAAGCGAGATTATCAGATGAACAAATTGAACGCTACTTTCCTCTAGCACCATATAATTTCCAGCTATAGTAATGGTGCCCTTAAATTCTATTCTAATTTCTATTTACAGCATCGGATATTTTTTTAAAAAAAATTTCCAATAATTCCACTTATTTATCAATTTTTACAGATCAGTTCGCAAAGTTTCTTAACTGTAATTTGTGCCTTCCTCTTTGAAAGACAGGGGATAAATTCTTATCCAAACCATGACTATTATTTGAATCGGCCAAATAAAAAACTATAATATAGGTCTATTATTCGGATTTAAAGAAGTACATAGATAAGTAATCTACGACTGAGTATTGTCGTTGGCATTCAGCCAAATATGTATTATACATATTACAACGTAGCATATTTATACTATGAAAGATGAACTCATTGGATTAATGATTATCCCCCGTGAATTAGTCAATTCAAGATGGATCATACTTTGGATACGCACTTTGCAAATATCATTTAGACGTCATTTGTGAGTATCAAATATTTGACCAAGTATCATCTTCAGACAACGAAATATACAATCGGCATTTGTGTCATACTTCTATTTTCCTTTCTATTATTGATTCTCCCTGATTTAATAGGGCTTCAAATATCTTTACAGTTAAGGCTGGTTACTTTGGTATTGTTGTGTGTGTATGTAGTCCTCTCCTTCGAAATGGTTCATAGAACTACCATTGCTCTTTTTGGAGCAGTGGTCGTTGTCACAATTGCTATCGCTGTAGGGGATTTCCAAACGAACAACGGCTTCGAGCAAATCTTAGGTTATATCGATTTTAATACCATTGGACTCCTATTGGGAATGATGGTTATTGTTGCCATCATGTCAAACACAGGTATTTTTCAATTTGTAGGTATTAAGGCGATAAAAGCCTCGAAAGGGAATCTCTGGAAGTTAATGATCTTACTTTGCGTTTTTACTGCAACCATATCGATGTTCATAGACAATGTAACTACGGTCCTTTTGATGGTACCCGTAACTATCTCTGTGTTCAGATCGATTAAGCTATCTCCCATTCCCTTTGTAATCGCGATGGTGCTCGCATCCAACGTAGGAGGAGCAGCTACTTTGATAGGCGATCCCCCTAATATCATGATTGGATCTGCTGCAGGTATTGATTTTAACGCATTTATCATACATATGGGCCCGACGGTCGCCATTTCATTTTGCGTATCTTTACTATTGCTAAGATATTTGTTCCGAAATGAGTTGAAAGCCAGGATTGATGATCGCGGTGGAATAATGAAAGAGAATGAGTATGCTTATCTAAAAGACATTAAAACATTAAAGAAATCACTTGGAGTACTCATTGGTGTCATAGTACTTTTTGCATTTCACGGGATTCTTGATCTAGAACCCTCGATTATTGCCTTGGGTGGAGCAGCGTT
>JAATVS010000025.1 GCA_014523695.1 Nitrososphaerales archaeon TH5895 | reverse complement strand
GGTGTTGGAGTCTATAAGAGTAAAGTTAGTGATACTGGAAACACGAGAGAGATATGGACAGGGAACTAGTCTCTGACTCACAACAAAAAAGCAGCGGTACTAGCCTCCAATTAGTTATTTATGTGACATATAAATAGTAGCCCTCTATCTATCTGTTACATTTGTCACACTATATCCTACTCATTAATTGGACGGAACAAGGGATTGGCAAGATCAACGAATCTTCAGACCGGTACAATTCCTTTAAGACATCGGTCGAAAAAGCAGGTGGAAAATTGGTTGGAGGTTACTATACTTTCGGATAACGATGAGCGATATAACACTTTACTTAGCAAATGATTGAAGAAAATTATAAAGATCAACTTGAATTGGCCAGGAATTATGAAGGCCACAAATCAAATGAGAAAGCTTGCATCTTAAACATGATGATGACGGGGTGGTGATTGATTTGAGATAGAACGGAAAGATCATACGAGGCTACGATCACTTTACTGTTATTACTCGTTACATGTGCTATTGGTTCTGCATTAGAATATTTCAGATACCTACCGGTTTCGATATATCTAGTTCTGTATACTGTTGCTGGTTTTACCTTAATTTGCTGGTACTACTAATGGTAAAGATTAAGATGGGACTGTAGACGCGGATTAAAGTCAAAGTATAAACAGGGCTACTCATTTGTTCTCATCTTATCCATTGTGTAGCGATGGATGACGTCCACCGTCATGCCCACCTGGTACTGACTATGATCCGAAGACAGAAGAATGTCTAGGGGATATTCCTTCTCCAGATCTATGCCCTGATGGTTCTCAGGGTGTGAGCAGAACGGGCCCAGGTGGTATAAAATTGATAGAATGTCCCAAAACTCTTCCTCCTAAATGTCCTCCTGGATATATTCTTCAGGATTGATGCACTATAGATCCGAATAATACAACTCCTCCACTTGGCAAGATAGATGAAGCAGAAAGAGTATCCCCGGCAACGGATGAGGAGCCAACGCCACCACCTGTAACGACTTTGGAGCGCCTCTATCTCCTGCAGAGGAACCAGAGCAGCTTCCAGAGGAGTCAGAGCAGCTGACTCAGGAAGAGCAACCAGCTGAAAAAAATGAGTCAGAAGAAGACGATAATAACGGCGACAACTCCTTTTCTTTTTTTAAAAGTATCAATATCAGAATGTAACCTTCTTATATTTCAGTCTATAGTATTTCATATGATAACTAAGGAAACTGTGACAAGAGCTACTGTCCCTATCGCATCTTTAGCCTTTGGTAATTTTTTCGTTAATTTGTGCTTGCTTAGTATATCTTTTAACAAACTCTACACTGTTATAGAGAAAGATGGCTAATGAAGACCACTATTATTTATATTACAGGGATGATGTCTGTTTTGGATGCACTCGGAGTTGAAAAAAGACTTAGACTACATCCAGCTATCATTCGCGTTGAAGCGAATTTTCTGTCAGGGACATCTACGGTTGAATATGATGAAAACCAAATTACGTTAGCAAATCTACAAGAACTTGTCACTGAATGTGGGTACTACTGTCCTGGGGAATGCCTTCCTGAAAACCTGTGCAAGCCAGCGTATACTCACAGAAATCGTGTAAGTAGTCCATCAAGAAGAATTAAGGAAGCTCTAAGAAATAGCAAACAACATCGGAGTCAATCACAGGATTGAGCGGTTTTGATCGGGACCGAAAAACTATGCCGAATGATGAAGGACGGGATACGTCTTCATCCTCATCATCTTCTTCAGTAAGTCATGCAGCCATGGCAGATGAAATGGGACATGGCGCAGATATATCTATGACAGAAATGGTTCTAGATATGAAAAGACGTTTTATTGTCGCCCTTATCTTAGCAATCCCGATTTTTATCTACTCTCCATTGTTCACACAAGTTTTTAGGATTCAGGCTCCTTTGCCCTTCGGTGTTTCTAATGAAGTAATATCCTTTATCCTAGCAACTCCTGCAGTAATTTATGGTGGTTGGATTTTTTACATTGGCGCTTGGCGGGCCTTAAGGAACCATGTACTCAACATGGCCGTGCTTGTCTCGTTGTCAGTTTTAGTAGGATACCTTTTCAGTGTAGGAGCCACATTCTTTTTCAAATCGGAAGTCTTTTATGAAGCTGCATCGCTGCTTCTTGTTTTCGTTTTGTTTGGTCACCTCATGGAGATGCGCGCACGTGCGGGGACATCCCAAGCCATCAGGACATTGATGAATCTGGCACCTCCAAAGGCCACCGTGATCCGGAATGGGCAGGAAGTAGAGATACCTACATCAGAAGTTCTCGTTGATGATGTCGTCCACATTAGACCAGGGGACAAAATCCCAGTTGATGGTATAGTCATTGAAGGTTCATCAGATATTGATGAATCGATGATCACAGGTGAAAGTGTTCCTATTAAGAAGCTGCCGGGTGATGAGGTAGTTGGTGCTACAATAAATAAAACGGGTTCATTCAAGTTCCGTGCAACTAAAGTGGGAACAGACACAGCATTAGCACAAATCGTAAGGCTTGTACAAGAGGCACAGAACTCGAAGGCACCTGCTCAGAGGCTTGCCGATCGAGCATCTCAGTGGCTTGTTATTGCAGCTATTGCTGCAGCACTTACTACTTTTATTACTTGGTATGCATTTGGACTCGAATCGATGGTCTTTGCGACCACACTTGCAATCACAGTCATCGTAATTGCATGTCCAGATGCATTGGGCTTGGCCACACCTATGGCTGTCATGGTGGGTACAGGACTTGGCGCCTTAAATGGTATTTTATATAAGAATGCCATGGCGCTGGAGGAAGCTGCCAAAATCGACGCTGTCATCTTTGACAAGACGGGAACCCTTACACTAGGTCAACCTAAAGTTGTTGAGATTGTGACCGCAAAAGATGGTATCTCAGAAGGTCTGCTTCTTCATCTGGTTGCTTCAGTAGAGCAGGGAAGTGAACATCCTATGGCTCAGGCTATTCTTGAAAAAGCAAAAGAAACAAAGCTACTTATCAGCAATGCAGTCAATTTCAACGCAATTACAGGTCATGGTGTAAGTGCAACTGTGGATGGCAGAAATGTACTGATAGGAAATCGAAAGCTTATGCTGGACAGAAAGATTGCTTTCACAGAGGTAGATAACCGTGCGGCAGAGCTTCAAGGAGCAGGAAGAACAGTAATTTTCGCCGCCGTAGATGATTGGTTGCAGGGTGCCTTCGCAGTAGCTGACAAGGTACGTCCTTCAAGCAGTGAAGCCGTAAAACGTTTGAATTCTATGGGTATTGAGGTCGCTATGTTAACAGGTGACAGCCGCACCACAGCAGAACGCATTGCAGCTGAACTTGGGATCAAGAACATCTTCGCTGACGTCTTACCTGGAGACAAAGCAGCAAAGGTTCAGGAGCTTCAAGCAAAAGGAAAAAGAGTAGCCATGATAGGAGACGGTATAAACGATGGTCCTGCATTAGTCCAAGCCAATGTGGGAATTGCTATTGGTGCAGGAACTGATGTAGCTATGGAAACTGCAGATGTGGTTCTTACGAAGAGCGATCCACTTGATGTCGCAAAAGTAGTTCTTCTGAGTCGAGCCACGCGAAGGAAAATGCAGCAGAACCTTTGGTGGGCTGCAGGTTACAATATGATAGCATTTCCAATCGCTGCAGGAGTTTTGTATCCAGCTATGGGTCTAATCTTAAGGCCTGAAATTGGTGCCATCGCAATGTCAGGTTCATCACTGGTGGTAGCTCTTAACGCTCTATCACTTAAACGCACGAAAGTAAAAGAACTTATCTAGACATTTGAGTCTGTACTTCCTGATCACAAGGTTGAGCGTGTAAAGTCAAAGCTTTAGGTTTAAGCTAGATTGAATCGTTTTATCCGCTTTAAGTTTCAAATATGTTGAGTAAGAATGATGACCTCTTCTTACACGTGCATGTTATATACTTGAACTTCACTTTTATTTCTTCAATCCTCTGAATTATACTATGACAAATTTAGAGACGTCTATTTTTGGTTGTGGATATTTTAGTTTCATGTTATCTAGAGTTTCGATGATAATTTGAGCCACAGCCCAATTACGGAACCACTTTAAATTTGCAGGTATAATATACCATGGTGCCCATTTTGTGCTACATTTATTTAGAACTTCTTCATAAGATTCTATATACCCATCCCAATATTTCCTGTTTTCCACATCTCTTTCTGATACCTTCCAACGCTTTGTCCGATCTTCTAATCTCTCCTGAAGTCTTTTCTTCTGTTCATCTTTACCAATATGCAAAAAGAATTTCAGTATCGTCATATCATTCTCTGATAAGTATCTCTCAAAACCATTGATTTGCTTATATCTTGGAGTCAACTCATTCTTCTGAACTAAATTATGAACACGAACTTCAATGACATCTTCATAATGAGAACGATTAAAAATGGCTATTTAACCTTTTGATGGAACTGCAACATGAACACGCCAAAGATAATCATGCGAAACATCTTCAACACTCGGAACTCCGAATGGCTTGACATAACAACTTTGAGGATTCAACGCTCCCATTACATGGCGTATAGTTCCATCTTTCCCTGAGGCATCAACTCCTTGAAGTATAATCATAAGAGACTGACTATTTTCTGCGAATAGCTTGTATTGTAATCCGGATACCCAACTAGAAAAATGAACCAATTCGTTCTCCATATCTTCTCTCTTTTTGCCTGCATCATAATCAGGATCCCAATCCCTTAACCTCAACAACTTTCTTGATGTTTTTCCTGATTTAACAAGTAATTTCTGACTCAATTTCATAAATAATCTCAGTTATCATCCATCTTTGATTTAAATTGCAAGTGTATTGCCAGCTATTAACGACAATTTATCTTACTATTAACCACCTAATTTTTTCTTTAGATATTCTGAATTTTCAATGCTAATGATGAATAATTACGACCCGAATTAAGACGTCGGCGTCAGGACCAGCATATAATTCATCATTACCTCTACTACCAAGTAGTAAATCTTCACCGGATCCGGCTTGAAGAACATCATTTCCAGGACCATATAACTGATCAGTACCGTCAGATCCTGCTAATTCATCGTTTCCTTGATCGCCATAAAACTTGTCATCACCCTCACTCCCCTGAAGAACATCGTGTCTTTCAAGTACTCTTAAAGTGTGACCTAGAATCGACCCACTTCAGATTGCTGTGCTAACTTTGTAAGTGCCAGTCCTAGTAATTCGTTTATTGCAAGAATTGCATATACATTGCCTGATAGCATACATTACTAACAATAACTTGTGTATGAGCAGTATACGCGCAATTATTTATATTTCTAAAGCCAAGATCGCCTATTGATTAGACGCCTCTTAGCCCTTTAGGGCTTTAGGCATTATTATGTAAGTATCTGGACAAGCCGTAGGTAACGCTTCATACGGGCACCTGATCAGATTCATAATATTGAACGCTTTCTTCATGATCGCCTTATCTTAAAGGGAGCTCTACGAAACGAAGTCCAATTCTTGCACCTTCAACCTAATAAACAATAGTTAAGGTGGCGGTATACACTACGAGTATCGAAGCGATTCCTTTATCTTATTTTTATTCGAAGAAGTCACTTTTGTGCTCTAGCACCGTCTCTTGGCTGAAGAAAGCACAATTAACTATATGCTTACCTCCTAGTGCAGGCAGAATCTTTAATGAGCCATTATTTGCTGCTTGTGCAATATCTTGAACAGTTTGCAAGACATGTGCTTGAGATGGATCCTTCCAGTATGCAAAGTATATTCTCCATATCGGACTATAACCCTCATCCTCTATATTCACAGGAGATACTGGAGGTTGAAATCCTTGTGGTCCTGAACCCTCTATTCCATTTAGGAATTGGTAAAAGTCGACCGCTACAACAGTTGAAGCTAATTTCTCATTTGATGGTGCATAGACTATTCCGCCCCTTGTAATGTCGTCAGTGAAAGGCGCAGCATCCGTTGCTATCCAATAGAGTGTCTTACCATCTGGTCCCCAAGCACGCATAGCCGCAAACGTTACAACCATATTCTTTGTGTCAATTCTAGTCACTTGTCCTCCTTCAAAAGGTGTATTGTCTGTAATGTTCTTGTCAGCTCTGATTTTCAAAGACCCTTCATTCCATTTTACTGCAGGAAAATCCATAACTATATTTGTTTGATTTATTGAAATCTGTCCGCTTTGATTAGCATCTATAATTTCTTGGACTGACCTTAATTCCCTGATACTATTATTAGAAATAGTAGTCGTCGGGGTAGCAGAATCACCGCCATTATCATTCTTCCATTTTACAAAATTAAGTTGATACAATGGGCTATAGTCTTTCTCTTCTGGATTTGTATTAGTTACTGTGGTCTGAAATCCTAATGGTCCATCACCTTGCGTTCCGTTTTCAAAGATATAGGCTTGACTACGCGCTAACTCTGGAGTCTTTGCCAAGAGTGGAGCAAAATTTACTTTAAATCCTGTGAAGTTTGTGAACATGTCGGCCGTATGTTTATCTGATGCATCAGTAACTATGAGGTATATTTCACTTCCATTCTCGTATGCCTTCTGTAAAGGTATATCCACAGCAACTTTTTGGTCTTCCAGCTTCAATACTGATCCAGGTGTGCGAACTTTGGTCGTATTGAGATCAGGTGGTAGCTCAGGTTTTGTAGTACTGGTGGAGTTCAGTTGCAGCATCGATCCATCAGATTCAGGTTCAGATGAAATACTTTGCTCCCATTGTTGATCCGGTGCTGCTGCATCTGCATCATAGATATACAAAGAAATTAAGGATGACAATACTAGTATTACAGATACAAGCGCTGGAGTTGCTATGTTAGAAATATTCAATAATTACTTTCAGGAAGATACTATTTTTAAATATTGCTTAACGACATTTTCACCAACAAATAACTAGTCATATATGCGACTGTTGCAGCAATTCCACCGACTGCCACATACTTAGCCCTGATCCCACAATTAGCCTATCAATCGTTCTTCTCTTTACATGTACATCAGAAAGAAATGATATCGCAGTATAATAAGTCGCGTTGTAAGGATTAAAAAAAGAATCTGACTGCGTCTTTACCTATGATGTCTGGAACGCTTTCTCCATGTCTCTGTCTATAGGGCTAAGCATTATATCCTCAACTACGTTGTATGGTGCCGAGTTGTCTACTGCTGT
>JAATVS010000210.1 GCA_014523695.1 Nitrososphaerales archaeon TH5895 | reverse complement strand
GCGGAGAAAATATTAGAGAGGAGAAGAATTCGAGTGAAGATAATACAAACATAGAAAATAGGGGTGAATACTTTGAATGGGTTTGTAATAGATGTAAGTGGGGAGCTAGAGGTTATGATAAAGATGCTATTGTAAAAATTAGCAAAAGACATAATGAACTTGGTTGTGGAGAGTTTGCCTCTGAAGTAGAGTCAAAAGGTCTACGAATAGACAATTAGACTTAGATATTTCTTTATAAATTGTCCAAATTCCTGTATGTTGAGTAAATCAATTAGGCCTGCCCTTACAACCTGAGAAGACTCAAGCCTCTAACAATGTTGTCAAATCGATATGCACATAGATAATATAAGAGGCTAAATGATAAAATTAGAAGGGCGATTATTTTGAAAACTGGTTTAACTCTACCTCAGACCGGGGAGCAAGCCACTAAAGAAAATATTGTTGATACTGCGAAAAAGGCTGAAAGGGAAGGTTTTGATTCCCTCTGGGTATTTGAAAGGCTACTCTATCCTATGAAACCCAAAAATCCGTATCCTGGAACGCCAGATGGTAGTCTTCCCATACAATATCAGAGAGTCCTAGAGCCCTTAGAAACTCTCTCATTTGTGAGTGCAAATACTGAGAGAATCACGTTGGGTACTTCAGTGATTGACATATTGTTTCATACACCCGTGATTCTAGCAAAGAGACTTGCGACGTTAGATGTCCTTTCAGGAGGAAGAGTTATAGCTGGTTTTGGGATAGGTTGGTCGAAGGATGAGTTTCAAGCTTCTAACATTCCTTTTAATAACAGAGGGAGGAAGGCTGACGAATTTATTCAAGCCATAAAGAAAATTTGGACGGACAATATAGTTGAACATAAAGGTGAGTATTATAGTATTCCTCCATCAATAATCGGACCCAAGCCAGTTCAGAAACCTCATATCCCGATTTATCTAGGAGGATTCAGTCCAAATACATTCGAAAGGATTGTTAAATCGGATTCGAGTGGTTGGTTAGGTGTAGTTGCTGGACCGCTAGAGCAACTCGAAAATATAGTGACGACAATGAGGGATCTTGCAATTAAGTATGGCAAGAATCCTGACAGGTTCAACCACATTGTACTAACATTTCCGATCATAAGTGAGAGTTCAGGGGCTTCAGGTACGGCAGCCCAAAGATTTCCAATGACAGGAACGATTGATGAAATAGGAATGGACATACAACGAATTAAAGAGATTGGAATTAGTCATATTATATTTGGATATAATTTCACGCCTATAGGGGAAGATATAGACAGTATGATTAGAATAACGAAGCAACTTTCAAAGTTTGCTAGATAAAACTGAATGGAACTACCTAGGCTTGCCGTTGCTCATCTTCCATGTAAATACCTTTTCGGGACAAATCATTATGCATAATCGGCCCACACCTATTTTCTGGTATTGGGGATATTTTTCTAACAACAAGTTTTGAGCATTTTTTATGATGTATCGAGACTTGCTGCTGTTTCTTATGTGTTGATGATGATGCAGTTGTTGTTTGCTGACCACTTCGGTTTTCCTTACTTTTTTTACGTCCTCCTGTCCAGTGGATTTTCCAATTAGAGACCCCTTCCCTTGGATCATTATGAAGACAAGTTTTGACCAGTCTTCCTTGTACTCATCTATGAGTAACGCAACATTCGGATTTTTTTGAATATTCCTTACTCGTCGTAGTTGTTCAGGATCATCATCCCTTTTCGGTTTTTCATCTATTGGAATATAATAAGAGTTACCGTCGAATACAAACACCACAGGTACAATATGCGGCTTTACTTCTTCAAAGTCGATGGTCGCTAGCCGGGCAACTCTCGCATTACATACCAAAGACTGGATGTATTTGTTGTTGTTGTTGTTGTCGTTGTTGTTGTCGTCGTCTCCCACAACCTCAGAATACTAAGACTTGATATAATAAAAGTACTCTTAATACGAAATCATAAATTGTCATTAATGTTAACATGCTTAAATCCCATGTGAGCACAGAATTGATTCTTCTGAATTTACGGACGAAGTATCATAGATTAGCAAGAAGGTCTCAATCCATCCACATGTTCATCGCGAAATGATCCAGTACTTACCCATGTGTTTTGCATGAACATACAAGACATGGTGAACAGACACCACCTAATTTGTCTAGACTGATTCTTTAACTGCAAGACTCGCCCGTTGTACTTAATGGTCTGCATAAAATAGGTCAGTCATATGAAATGAGGAATAACAGATCGGCTTATACCCTTGAGCTAGCCTTACATCTACATTGTCGCATTTTGTGTTATTTATTTGGGGGTCCAGGAGTGATTGAATCTGGAGGTTGAACTGAAACTATTATTTACTCTTACCGCATAAATGCCCAAATAAGTATAACTGGTTATTTTCCATGCTTATTGGGTTAAAAAAACAGTGCCTAACAATGCAAGGATCTCCCCTATGATAGGAGATTTAGGGGATATTGATTCACTTGAAATGTTGCTGGCAAAATTCCTATTGGTTCTCCGTCAATGGCGACTGTTATGTCTCTTTCCTTTGATCTTATTGATACCTTCATGGCTTGCTTGTAGATTACGTCGACTTCATCTGTATAATTACCTGTTTTTATATTTGCTAACTTGTCGAGCATTTTAAGGCTACCCGAATCCCTTAGAATAACGACATCTAACAACCCATCGGAAAAACTTGCTTCTGGTGCCGCCATGAACCCACCACCCAAAAATTTGCCGTTGGCAATTACCCCCATGGTCATTTTTGTGACGACTTTTTCCTGTCCATCATCAAATACTATCTCACAGTTATTGCTTTCGTACGTGGGTAAAGTGGCAATGACGCTGGTGATCGTCGATACCATACGATTTTTAATTCTACTCCTTACCCTTTTTGATCTATCTATAACTTCAGCTCCAAATCCAATCTCAGCAGCATTTAGAAATGCCCGAGTTGGCACCTTTGAACGGTCTGAAGGATTAGTGACAGTAGCCGTTAGCACATCAATCTTTCGCGTAATACCTTTCATGTAACTATGACAGCATTCATCAATTCCTTGAGGCAAATCTAGAGACTTGGCTAACACATTTCTTGTACCACTAGGGATTATCCCGAATATGGCCTCTGAGTTTATAGGTCTCAGGATGTCAGGTTGAGGGAAACCATTCTTATATTCCTGACCGCCGTCATTGTTTTTAGAAAAATACACTGGTTTTTTATTGCCGCCTTGTTTTTCTTCCGTCAAGAAAAAACCGTTCGCAACCTCATTTATAGTTCCATCTCCCCCGATCGCAATAACTTTTTTAACTCCTCTCTTCAAAAATTTTCTAGTAAGTAGAGTTCCATCATCGGCTTTTTTTGTGGATACGACTTGAGCGTTTTTGCCAAAGGCATCTTCCATCTTGATATAAAGGTTCTCCCAGTCCCTGCCCGTTGAACCGCTAGAAGAAGTGGGGTTAATAACCAAGAGAGTTTCAACATTTTTCAATTTTTTCTTGAGATTTTGTTTATGGATGCGACTTGCAGTGAATGGTACTGATTTTTCTCCCTTCTCTGATAACAATATCTACCATCATAATATCAAAGATTATTCTTAAGTGTAGCTACAAAGAAATCTTTCAATTATTTCGATAGAAGGTGTATGATCCTTCCCATGTCTTATTTTATTCTCGCAATTCTTCATACTCAATTGACTATCTCTAATCTTGCAATTCTCCAGTTATGACAGACGTGTCTAATAAAGTAAAATGGCTTAGGTGTGTTCCGTACCAATATTGTCATATTGACACAATTTGTTTTTACAGTATGTTCAATGTATCACCTTACAACCCAACCAGAATAATTATTATAACCCCAATATTGAGCATCACATAACAGCATTAGATTAAGTGTTGATAATTGCAGCACATTTGAAGATGCACAAGATACTATTAGTGATAATGATGGTAACAATATGAAGGATGATCAATTACAAATATTGGGAATCATAGAATAGGATCTATAGGAATTTCTTGTCCAGGTTTTGATTTAAAAAGATATAATCGTAATGCGACCTTGGCTGGAAGCCCAGCATATCAGATCAGCTTTGTTTATTCTTATTTAGATATTAATAAGAAGGCGACAGAAATCTGGACCAATAAAGACGATAAAGTATATACCATTGATTATCTGGCCAATGAGCAGGTTATGATATAACGGTTCCAATAGTACAGAAAATGATTGAGTCCTTTGAAATAACAATTTAGCACAACAAACACATTGGTAAGTTGCGTCGGTCGAAGATCTCTTAGTGCTGAATAGGCTTACACCTTGATCATTGCACTTTAGCAAAATCCCAAGTAGAAAAGAACTTTGGATCAACTTGGAATACATGCAAAAAAGGATTACTATTCCCTAGGAGACGCAGGTTTATATTCAAAAACTTCATCAACCCAGTCAAATATTCTTT
>JAATVS010000209.1 GCA_014523695.1 Nitrososphaerales archaeon TH5895 | reverse complement strand
AGAGATTGCAGCCATCATCGCTGTCAGTGTCTTTCCGCTTGCAGTCGGAGTTACTATTAACAAATTCTTGCCTTCTGTAACACCTTTTGACAAAGCTAATTCTTGCGGAGGGTATAACTCGGAATATCCCATGATCTTTAAAAGTTCAGGTAAGCTTCTGCTCCTGCTAGAATGTCGTTTAGAACCATCAAGTAGTCTCATACGATCTGAATTAATCTCTAGCATCATATCGCCTAATAAGTATCGTGTATCCTTGCACACCTAGTAAAGCGATCCGGTTTGTGATTTAGCCAAAGAGGCTTCTTTGCCAAAGTTAACTAGCCGATCAACTACGAATTTTCCTTGGACATAGAAGACCTGCAAGCATGTTCAACATATGTTTTCAAAATTTAGTTGTTGTGAAAAATTAGATGACTAATTACGCATCTTCATTTAAGATAATCCATAGGAACTGGAATAAGGTGCTGATATAATAGTAGCTAATATGAACCCAAAAGTTAACGAATATGGAAATCGTTCATTGTGTTCCGATAAGATTATTATTATATGACTATGCAATCTTTTTGAATAATGAAGGAATGTCCCCTATGCAAGAAAGCAAAATTTCATAGGATCAACTTCTTGTTCTCTAGCTCGATCTGTAATGAGTGTTATTTAATAGCAAAGGAAATTACGAATTGCAAACGGGAGCTTCCTGATCCTGTTCCTCATGATACATACTAAAGTGCACCAGTCAAGAAGCATCAACTGAAAGGATTATCAAAGACCGTGTTTGTCTGCGAAAGGATTTGAGCATAGTCAATTGGTATTGGATATTTTTCGTGCCCCACTTTTGTAGCCGGATCGACAACGTTGATAAAGTGGAGTTCCCAATTGATAATGTATATTGACAGAAAATTCTGTCAGACATATTAACGCAATTAGGGAAATGGAAGCACTAAAGCATGAGTATCAAGTACGTTGTAGTCATTTCGAATTGCAATACTCTACTAGTGATAATTCTATAAGCTGCTCGATCTGTAGTAAAAGATGGTTATTTCATGAAAAAAGGGGGTTTCAGAACACTCTCGAGATTTATACTGCTGAAAGAAACTAAGTTGAACAATAGTATGAATATACATTTAGAGTCTGTAAAATGCGAACCAGCATATCAGGGTCGTACCCCCTGATCATATAGTTCTTGTCACAGTAGATTGTAACTAACAATTGAAAACAGTAAAGTCCTTATCCATCGTCATCATCAAATATGGATACACTTTAATTCAGATTAGTCCTTCTCCGCCAATCTGGAATCATTCAATGCCTTGAAATGAACATATTAGGAACTGTTCGGTAAATGGTGACAAATCCTTTTTTTGTGATCTGAGGTGTATCAAAACCGCTTACTAGAATGGGCGCACATTATGAGCGCGCGAAGCTATTTATGAAATAATCAATATGCAAATAGCCCTGGAGAATGAAACTAAATATATTATTGTTGATAAAAGAACTTCTGAAGGCACATTTATGATTTCACTGAGTCAGGTTATTGATATAGTCAACGGTTACGACATGAAAAACGTAAGTGTTGGAACAATTGGAAGTCATTCAGCCTTGGAGATAATGGATGGATGCAAAGATGAAGGACTAAAAACCGTATGCGTATGTCAAAAAGGACGAGAGACTCCTTATTTGAGATTTAGACGGCTTGCAGATGAGATTCTTTTACTTGACAAATTTTCAGACATTCTTTACTCAGAAAATATCCGAAAACTGATCGACCTAAATACAATCTTTGTCACTAATAGGGCCTTCACAGCGTACCTTGGCTATGATAATATAGAGAAAAAATTTTTAGTACCACTATTTGGTAATAGGTCTCTTCTTCGTGCGGAAGAACGGGGAGAAGAATACAATCAATACAATTTACTAGAGCAGGCTAACATCAAACATCCAACTGTTTTTGATGATCCCTCTGAGATAAAAGGTCTTGCGATAGTAAAAATTCCTGAAGCAACACGAAAATTAGAAAGAGCCTTTTTTGTTGTTGCTTCGTATGATGATTTTATTCGGAAATCAGAAATGAGGATTGAAAAGGGAATTATTGATAGAGGCGATCTTAAGAATGCAGTCATAGAAGAATATGTGATTGGCACCTATTTCAATTTCAACTTCTTCTACTCCCCTCTAAAGAAGGAGATGGAATTTCTCGGGATAGAAAGAAGGCTACAAACAAACCTTCACGACTTTACCACATCAATCCCTGCAAAGGAACAGCTGGAAATAGATATAGATTTACAAAATATTGAGGTTGGCCATATGCCAGCCAGCATCAGGGAATCTCTTCTGGAAAAGGTCTT
>JAATVS010000208.1 GCA_014523695.1 Nitrososphaerales archaeon TH5895 | reverse complement strand
GCTTAGCTGAACTGAAATGTGTGTCGCTAGTCTCGATGCTTTATACCACTTGTTCATTGTAAATTCGCTCAATTTCAACCAGATGTATATATGGTTCTCTTTTCTATGCTGTGCTGAGCTGGAGTGCAGTCGCTACAAGCAGTCATTCATCTCGGATCGATTTTTATGATGCTGGCTTTGGAGACAAATAAAGATATATTATCTCATCCCTGATGCATTTTTAGCGGGGTGGGGAAGCCAGATTCTCTGAGGAGAAGGTTAGGTTATCCCGGCGGGCTCATAACCCGCAGAGCGGTTACTTGTTACGTATGCGCGTACATGCCGTAAGTTCAAATCAACCCCCCGCTATCAAGATGATGACAATATTGGCATTGACCCAATTTGGGCACGATTTGTCTATCATTATCAAGCTGCGGCTTTGCTAAGTTTTGGAGAACCACGCAGGGCACAAAGTTATGGCCGAAGAACTTCTCAAACTCTTCTCCATTCCATAGCGATGAACGGGTTTGGTTAAATGCCTATGAGCTCTAGGAGTAGGTACAAATAGCCTAGTCTCTATCATTCGAGGTTTTAAAATCAATACTTTTTTTGCATCTTTGTCGCGAGAACCACACTTATGACAACGAAATCCTTTGTTCACCCCCTCAGATTTCATTCGTTTATTACAGGCTAAACATGTGGGGTTAACAGTTTCAAAGATTTCCTTGGTTTCTAAGATTTGTAGATATTCTACATTTAGTATTCTTAGATGCTTTGAAGTGGGCTTCCTGACGCCGAACCCTATTTTTATGACGTCTCCCACTTCTAGTTTAGCTGCGATGTTGACTAAATCTGTTGGTTCGTAGACAGCAGCGTTAACAACGGCCCCAATGGGATCTCTAACACTAAACATTGCGTGGCCACCTTCAATCACCGTAGGCCTTGAATCAACTCTGCATTGGCTAAAGCCCGCAGTGTAACATTTAATGTCTGCGAATCCAATCTCATTTTGAAGATGCTGATTCGTTCCTTGATTTGTTCTAAATACCATGTGCCCTTCCAGTTTCTCACTAATCTGTAATTTTCTGAGTGCCGAGACTACAATCTCTGCACTCTCGCCTCTTATCCCACAGAAAACAGGATCGGGGCCATGTGGAAGTATTAAAACTCTATGGTGTGACCTATCGTAGTTATTGAAGGTGTAAGGGAACGTCTCTGTGTCATACTGAACGACTTGTGAACTATCTAGTTTTCTTAAAGTTCCACATTTTTCCTGTTTTCTGTAAGCCACTGCTTCGAAGGTGTGGTCTTCCTGGAGAAGCGTACCAATAGCCGCTATAGATCCAACCAGCCCTTGGCCATTTCCGTCTATGAAAAAACGAATTTGATGGCGTCTTGCTAACTCTTCTGCCATCTTCCTGCTTACTACATCATATAACGCCTTGCGTGCAAAACTTTGAATACTAGGTGGTATTGATTCCCCACAATATACGGCTATTCCTGGATTAGCACCAGATGCTACTAAGGTCTCGTTGTGAACCAAATCCATTATCCTGTCCAATACATCTTCATGATATGCAGTTCTGAATCTCAGGCATACAGCCCCATTGCCTCTAGTCTTCCATGGAATGTTTGGATTCAACCTGATAAGCAGAGGATAATCAACAAATTCACTAATCTTGTGATTCAAGAGGTAGTCAGTTATTCTGTAAGCAGCATGAGTAGTGCATTTGCCTCGTGTCGAATCTGTGTCGTCTAAACCGATATGAACTACCGATGACTTTGCTGAAGTTTTAGTGTAAACCTGCATTTTTTATATACCCATGAAAGTATTTTTGATGCACAATATTGCGATTTATATCTACTTCTGATTATTAATGAAGAGGTCAACAGTAGGACTGAATCTATATGCGAAATTGCTCCGATCTATTTTGTAATAAAAACAAAACATTTTGCTAATTGTCAGAAGACTTGGATTCCATAACAATATCGCGATAATTTTCACAAGAAAGTTGGTATTTGGACTAATATTTTCTATATGCGGCAAAGTTCAGTATTACTAAACTTATTGTTAGAGATCCTTATCTACACCGTTAATCGATAGATAGCTTGATTCTGATGGGTACTGTAAGATGTCTTAAATGCAGGGAATGTAACAGGGAATATGAGCCAGAATTTAGATATATCTGTGAGGATTGTTTTGGCCCTTTAGATGTTGAATATGAAACCCCTTCTGCACTGACAAGGGAGTTGTTCTCAACTAGGCAGGAGAAGTCATATTGGCGATATTTTGAACTCTTGCCAATTGCAAACAAAGCTAACATTATTAGTCTTAGTGCGGGATTTACTCCACTCCAGCTAGCGGATAGACTAGGCGAACAGATTGGGGAGTTGAAGAATTTATTTATAAAGAACGACTCTGTCAATCCTACATTTTCATTTAAAGATAGACCGGCTGGGGTGGCAGTATCTAAAGCAAAAGAACTTCGGTTAAGAGCGGTCGGTTGTGCATCTACTGGGAATCTTGCTTCTGCAACAGCCGCACATGCTGCCAAGGCTAGGTTGCCTTGCTTTATTTTTGCACCCTCTGATATTGAGAGAGTAAAAATCTCTCAAGCATTGTCCTATGGTGCAGAATTTGTGGCAGTAGACGGTACTTATGATGATGCCAACAGGGTTGCATCAGTGATTGGTGATTCTAAAGGTATTGGGATAGTCAATATCAATATGCGACCATATTACGTAGAAGGTTCAAAAACACTTGCCTTCGAGGTTGCAGAACAATTAGGTTGGCAAGTTCCAGACACTCTTATAATCCCAGTAGGTAGTGGGGCTATGCTTAACGCAGTTTGTAAGGGATTTGAGGAACTAGAAAACTTAGGGTTGATAGGTGATGTATCGAAAATGAAAATAATCGCAGCTCAACCACATGGTTGCGCACCAATAGTCGACGCTTTTAAAAACAATAGCAATGAAGTCACGCCAATCGAAAAGCCTGAAACAATAGCAAAAAGTCTGGCTATCGGCGATCCTGGCGATGGAATGTATGTACTTAGACGTCTAGCTCAGTATAATGGTATAGCCGAGGAGGTCACAGACGATGAGATTGTGGATGGTATCCTGGCTCTTGCAAAGACAGAGGGAATCTTTACAGAGCCTGCAGGAGGTGTATCTGTAGCAGTACTTAAAAAGTTGGTGCAGGATGGTAGGATTGATAAGGACGAGAATATTGTGTGTTATGTTACAGGTAACGGACTTAAAGCGACCGAAGCCATTGTGGACGTACTTCCAAAATTAAATGCTGTAAAGCCAGATATACAGATAGTATCGGCACTGATTAGATGATCTAGAGATTGGAGCTGATAAAGTGAGTATGGTTGAGATAGAATTTGTAATTCCGTCAGTCTTAAACAAAGGTGGAGGAGAACGAAAATTACCCATTGAGGCTGAAAGCTTGAGTGACGCCTTTCAAAAGGTGTCAGAGAAGATGGGCGAAGATTTTAAGAGAAAAGTATTTGATCTTAACGGTAAACCGAGGTCATTGATCAATATATACCTAAATGGAAAAAACATAAGATTCAGTAGCGACGGTATGGCCACAGCATTGAACAAGGACGACACTATTTACATACTTCCGGCAGTAGCAGGAGGAGGAGAAGAAGAAGAAGAAGATGAGCAGCTTTCCGCGGAGGAGATGCAGCGATATTCAAGACAGATCATGCTTGAAGAAATCGGTTTCACTGGGATGGAAAAACTACGGAAGGCTACTGTGTGCGTAGTTGGAGTCGGTGGAATTGGCAATCCTGTCGCAACTATGCTCAGTGCTATGGGTGTGGGTAGACTAAGAATAATAGACAGGGATGTTATCGAAATTTCCAATCTTCACAGGCAGCATTTGTATAATGAAGACGATATCGGTAAAGTCAAAGTGGAAGTAGCTGCTGAGCGCTTACAGAAAATAAACCCGACCGCCAAAATTGAAGCAATACCGATATCTGTCACTGGATATAATGCAGAAAGCCTAGTGGATGGGGCAGACATAGTTATTGATGCGCTTGACAGCGTAGAAGCAAGATATGCATTGAATGATGCTTGTATAAAGCATAAGCTGCCGTTCATATACGCTGGAGCATTGGGGATGCTTGGTTCGGTATGTACGATTCTTCCTGGGGAATCAGCATGTCTGCGGTGTATCTTCCCTAAATTAGAGGAGGACGACATGCCTACTTGTAGTACGGAAGGTGTTCATCCATCGATACTTTACTTAGTTGCAGGAACGCAAGTGTCAGAAGCCGTTAAACTAATCACTGGTCAAAGGCCATCATTGGTCAATAAGCTGCTCTATATAGATCTGAACGATCTGACTATGGAGAAGGTTCAAATGTTAAGACAAGAAGCTTGCCCCTCTTGTGGTTCCTCTGCTAGTATCTCAAAATCTCTGCAGCAGGC
>JAATVS010000207.1 GCA_014523695.1 Nitrososphaerales archaeon TH5895 | reverse complement strand
GCATGAATGCCTAACTATTCGTAAACTAGTGATTGAGCTTTCTAACCAATCAATACTACCATCTCTTCTTGCTATATATCCATCCAAATTGGTTGCAATGAAAACAGACGTCTTAATGGATAATAAAAGCTAAGAACAATAGAATCATTTAAAGTGTACGATAAGGCGTAGAATTTTGTCAAAGGACGATGGCTTGTTTCAATATCTAGCTGAACTTTTTGAGAAATAATAAAGTGGCTATCATCATTGATGATCTAGGAGGTGTTGATCCGCTAGGTCCACAGAGGCATTTATAGTAACGCGAATACGGTTGTTCGACAAGGTGAATATATGGATCAACCTGGTCACTCATGACACTAATTATATCAGGATAAATCCGAAGAAGAAATGAAGTCAGGGTATAGAAGAACCTAAGTTTGTAAACGGAAGATTCAATATGGAAAGAATGGCTGAAAATATCTAGAGAAGGTCATACTCTTTATAATATCACTATTCATCTCGTTATGGTGTATTGTATCCTTGTCGGAAAGTATTTTCCACATATTAGGACATCCTGAAAAAATGAGCTATACTGGTACTCAGGTATTCACAGCTATTTGTAATTGACAAAATTCTAAGAGTAAAGAAGCTATTAGAGTACAGAAGCTATTTTAGGTTTAGTTAAACTTAAGAATACAGTCCTATTGTCACAATTATCAACTACTCGCACTGACAAATTTGGAAGAAATGTCCAATATAATATACGGCTAGAGGAATATTGTTAAAAGGAACTTGAAATGATGCGACTAACCATAAAATGAATCAGTGAATTTGTATTCATCTAAAGTTTAACCTTAAATTAAATAAAAATAGAGCTTGAAACTATTTAGAAAAGATTTAGAAAAGATTATGGATGGGTTAAGGAAGAAAAGATATAGTAATCTAATTGTATGTGTTACATATATGGGATCAAGCTGGTGTGGCTTTCATCTTAGCGAAATTTCAGCAGGCGAATGGCAATGAAAGTAAAGTTATAAGAATTAAGAATGCGGACAAATATGGTATAGACGAGTTTTATAAAGAATATGGATTATTTGTAGCACCTGAAGAATTGATTTATAAATCAATTGAAGAAGCAAGAAAAGCAGATATAATACATATTCATAGTTTACCAGAAATGGTAATTAATATTCGAAAGATTTATGGGGGATCAAAGATTATCATTCTTCACTATCATGGTACTGATATACGAGGTTTTTCTAAGGATAATTCAAGAACATTTAATTTGGGAAATATTTTAAAGCCTAAAAATATTGTTAAAAAAATTAAAAAAAGACGCTTACATATCAAGGCACAAAGATTAGCAGATAGAGTTATTGTGTCTACACCTGATTTGATTCAATTAGTTAAGGGATCAGTCTTTTTGCCTAATCCAATTGATACTGATCACTTCAACAATAAAAAATTGACAAAAGAAAGATCTGTCGATATATCTAAGGGTGTAATAGTAAATAGTGAAGTCACTAATATTGAGCTTGCAATGAACTATTTCGAACATAAGAAAATTGATCTTAATATTGATATTTATGATAGAACAAAAAATCCTATATATTATGAAGATGTTCCAAATTTTTTAAAGAAATATGATGTGTATGTTGACTTAAGGTTTGTAAATCGGAAATTACTTAAGAATCTTAGTAAGACTGCTTTAGAAGCATTAGCATGTGGTTTGAGAGTATTAAATTACAAACTTGAATATATGAATAATTTACCTTCTGAGCATTGTCCTACAAACGTGGTTACGATATTGTCATCTATATATTCGCATAAAAGAGATAGGTCAGAACTAATTAAATTAGAACTAGAATTAGCAATTCTCAATATAATCTATGGAGTCCATATCTTATTAAGAAAACTATTGAAATATAAATAGTTGATATAAATAATCAGTGACCGCAGCCACAACTACCCATAGTATTGCCAGTTCCATGTTCATGATGACTATGATTCTTGCTCTGAGCATGATGGACAGGTAGCTGCATTTGTTTCAGACATAAATAACGTGTCACAAAATGCACATTTTATCGCTTGAAGACCTTGCAATTCAAACTTACATGAACTGGTACTCAGATGGCTCCAAATAAAAGAGGAAAGTTATTGCAGAAGGAACTATGTGGATGCCTGCTTCTAGATTATCGCATATAAATGGAGGTGGATAGATAGCTGAAGGGGAAGCGAATACCATTAAAGAGACTATTATGATCTGGGGTAATTTTACCACCTCAAGGATATAAAAAAAAGATATCTTATGATAGTTATAGAATTAGAAATGGATTCTTATGACAAAAATCGAAGTTGAAACTAGGCATCTAAGATGTCAGTCTAACTTATTATATTGACAACTAGCCCAAATTAGATTATTTATGAGAATTGGTTTTTCTATGTATTTTACTAGGTAATCATTCCCTTCCAAATCTTTTATAAACATGGACTTTCATGACTGCACCATAAATGTCTGGTATTTTATACTCCTATTGTTGAAAATTGAATGTTTTTTTGTCATATCTGAGTGAATTCAAAAAGGTAATTTTGCTATATAAGTTTTAGTGATTATTATTACTGAAATTCCATATTGTATATTAAAGGTTTTAAAAGATTACTAGAATCAGTCTTCGATTTCATAATCATCAGTAATTCTACTACACGTTAGAAGTGCCGTGGCATATATAAAAATAGTCTGCATGGTAAGATATTATAAAATAGGGATATAATATACGGAACAAAATGTCATCGCCCCATCGATATTGCAGAACCGAATTAAATGACACATAAATGTTGGGGTAACCAAGTAACCAACACTTACCTGCTAGATCTGGATTTGAGATTAGCTCATCAATTTTTGGTTCGTCGGTTTCATCGACTGCGGATTCGTTATCATTACCATTCTCTAAAGGTTCAGGTTCGTCTCTAACTTCCGGTTGTTCTAGTGCGTCATCTACTTGTTTGATCTGCTTGATTTCTGATAAATGATCTTTAAAAGCTGTATTTTATTCCTTTTTCTGCACATGTGTCACGCATGTGTCACAGTATTTTTCTATGAGTATAGCCCCATCGCCTACAGTGAATAATGCTTCCTGAGTAGCCTTGTTACCACAGGTTACACAGAATTTTGTCTTTCCACCATCGTCAACAAATGATCTTAGCGTTGAAAATATTCTTTCCATTCTATTGTTTCACATCCCTGAAGATTTTGTTGATTGTATTTCTTGGCAATACTGCAATTGTTGCATATGCAGCAACCATGGATTTTGAATTGTTTCTCATCATTATATGTAGTTATCATACATATATGAACTTGCACTCCACAATAGTCAAACTGAGCCTATTATTAACCAGAATATGAGTTTTGTATTTCTGCCTAATCTCTGATTCCATGTCTTGGATCTTGATTAGATGTCCTCTCAAACGGTTATAGATAGCTGGAAATTGTCGTTAGCCTCTGCGATATCTATTGCTCGCATTTTATCGCCATATTCAGATCAAAAAGGCGTCCCAAAACACTATTAAGAGTGCCAATTTTGTTTATTTATGAGAATATCTGATTCTCGTTAGGTTATTGGAGTCTTCATTCAGCATATTTTCAAATCTGATAGTATCTGCTAACTTCTAATCGCAATTTGGTTACTCTAAGCTGTTGATGTCATTCGTCGTTATCACGATCAAAAATAGGTTTAATAGTTCTTATGACCCATTCTAAGTATTCAAACTCGTCTTTACGATCAGCTATTGTATAACGGGTTTTAATTTTACGTTTGTTGCTATTACGACTTCTTATCTGAGCGATCCAATTTTCTCTTCGACAATCTGTTGGAGTTCGACGAGTTTGTGTTTATTCATTGTATAGCAATTAGATAATCCAACGACATAATCGATGAAACACATGACAGCAAGTATGACAGATTGAGCTGGTAGTATTATGTCTTAAACTGATGATAGCGGCACCAAATCAGCAATGAAAAAATAACAAGATGCTGTCATTGCTAATAACCGATTATCAATCTAAATACCTAATATCTTTTTGATTTCTCTTATGAATTTCAGGGTCATTCGAATACATGAGTATTCATCATCTTTCATATCGAAAATGTTTTCGATATGAGATCAATAATCAGTAAAATTAGGTCAATTAAAGGTATATAATAAGAACAGAAGCATACCGACCGATCAAGATCAAGTGGCATAAGGAATGGTTAAAAAAGAAGATAATGGACAAGATTCTTTCGGTCTAAGATTGATTTATTCCTTGGATTTTCTCTTACCAATATTTGTAAAGTTATAAAGAAGTATGTTTATGATTGTTATAAGTCAGTGGTTATAAGTCAGTGGTTCAGAGCCTTTACTATCCAGATAATGATCCTTATAATCAATATAAGTCTAGTTCTAAGATAAATAAACAAGCCAGAGATCTAAAACAAAGGATTCAGATAGATTCTGAAAAATATGATGAACAATTTAGAATAGGAATT
>JAATVS010000206.1 GCA_014523695.1 Nitrososphaerales archaeon TH5895 | reverse complement strand
TGTATCAGAATGTGAAATCTATGGTGTACTTCAGGCGAATCAATGGAAATTGGTGAATGCAAAAGATACTGCAGGCCCTCCTATGAGAAAGTATATTAATTGTTGACCTTTCTCCAAGGTGAAAGATTAAATCAATATTTTAAACGACAGTATGAAATTGCTAGGGCTAATCCATGTCAACCATCGAATCCCATTTATCATTTCGACTAGGCTTCCCAGTTATTTATTGAGCGATAAGGTGACACATTTCAGAAAAAAGAAATTCTAGTGTGGGGGGAGGGAATGTTACCAAGCATTGATTACGTATCCTCTCATATATCTATTCTTGACCTTTTTCACACTAGGACTCTCAAGCTGGAAATGTAGCATATACGAAATAAACTATGGTATTCCTCTATATCTCCCATTAAATTTCCCATCGTATAACCACAAGATTTGAAGTATGAATAATAGATACCAAATATCCTCCTGTAGAGAGAACCTAACAGAGTAAATAACTAAGTATGAAATACATCGCATTTATCATACTGTACGTCCCAAACGAGAAGGTCCACGACAAGGCAATGAGTCCATCATGTTGGCCAACAAATGTTGCCTAACTTAAAACACTCCTTAGACAGTTACCTATATATAGTAACTTAGCAAAATCCGCTCAAACTATCATAGTTCTAATTTTCTATCCTTTTTATTGTTATTTTACAAGAGATGTGGGAAAAACCATGTTAGTACTTTCCCAATAAATATCCTTATAATCAATATTATGGTTTATGCCCGTCTTGCTCTGCCGGAACGACTCATCTTAGTAGCTGCAAATAGATCGTCGCTCACTTAAGGCGTAAACATTCGGTTTATCTTAGCAGTCATAGCAATAATTTTATTATATAGTCACCATATGTATTACATGGCTAAACAAGATTCCCATACAGATTCACAACTTAAAAAAATATACGAACTGAAGAACATTGCCGTAGTGGGTATGTCAACGAACAAAGAAAAAGCAGGTCATTTTGTCCCAAAATATCTCATTCAGCAGGGGTTTAATGTGATACCGGTGAATCCGACAGTCTCAGAAGTTTTGGGGAGAAGATCGTATTCTACGGTATCAGATATTCCAGATAGGGTAGACGTTGTTGACATTTTCAGAAAATCAGAGGATGTGCCTCCCATAGTTAACGATGCAATCAACAAAAAGGATCAAATTAAGGTAATATGGATGCAGGAAGGAATCTACAATGAGGAAGCAGAGAGGATAGGAATAGAAAATGGACTTGATGTTGTTTTTAATAGGTGCATGATGGCAGAGCATAGGAGACTCTTTTAAAATGCAACAACCTAAGATTTATTATATTATTTCGTTGAACTGATGAACCTTAAGCGGGGAGCTATCTTCCCTAGTTAATCCCTGGACTTGAATAGAGATAAGTACGTCGAATGTCAATAACCAAAACATAATCGTTCATGCTTTGTAGCCAATTAGTAGATTTTGATATAGTGAAATCGGGAGCCGATTAGCTTTTCATATACACAAGACCAGTTTACTGTGCCCACGCTTCAGTTTTATTGGGTATCTTGTAAAGAATATTTGGGTACCAGTAACGCAATAATTTGGTCACCCTAAGTGTAGTATTACAAACCCTAATCGCTTCAATCTCCGCGAGTAACTCATAAATCAACAAAGAGTCCATCAATAAATTTATTGTAATTGTCCAATCTTTTCTTTACGCGTTCTGCAAAATCATTCATTTCTTGGTTGTCGGCTTGTCTAACAATATCTTTTTTCCTTTCATTCTGGGCAATATTTTTGGCATAGTGATCTGGTATAAACCAAATCTGTGGTCCCCTAGTGTCCAGCCCTACGGTATGGTCTAACTTTAATTCTTCTATGTATTTGATCACAAAATACCCAATCTCGGCGACCTTCGCCATAGTCATATCCCTATTCCAAATCCGTTCCAAAAATGTCTTGGCGTATCTTGAACCGCTTCCGATCAGACGGTATTTTGCTTCCGGGTTCAAAAGACCAAAAGAATTAAGGTATGTGAGAGTCGCAGGCTTGTCTTGATACCCAATTCCTACCAATATATCAAAAATTGCGCTGCTATGACGCGTTCTATATCGTTCATTTAGAGCATATGTCTGGCTAGAGAGTGTAAGCAAGATTTCATTAACATTAGCCTTTGTCTGATTTCTGTTGACGTATGCAGAAATATGGTTTCGAAATAACTCGAAGTTGCCTGAAGACCCCGAAGAACCAATCACGACATTGTGCAGGATAGAAAATAATTTCTCGGCAAAATAGAAATTTAACCCGTCAGTTTGATTAGTTACGATCTTATCTGCAACCAGAACAACACCGTCGCTACACCTTGAACCTAAAATGAGTGTCATCTGTCCCCATTAATGTAGCTCTACTGATTAAACCCTTCTAACTAATGATGTGTTCGTTAGATACTATACTATGAGACTAAGGTAAAAAGCCCCATTCCACCTGCAACTTCAGGAACCTACCAGCGATATTGCTAAATCTTTGATATCTTTTTTTAGAACGGTAAAAAGGAGCATATCTGCCAATGGACAACAATGAATTGGAATCCAAACTGCAGAATTATTAGAGTAATTGACTTTTAAATCTTATCCAAAATTGGCTAGCAAATATTACTCGAACTTTATTATTTCATCCTTTCCCAGCAAAACGTCTTCATGAAAGATTGTCTTTCTTCCCTTAAATACAAATATCTTAAGCTTGTTTAAATTCCTTAGTAATTCTGCAACCAGGTCGGGCCCCTTTGCTAACATCCCTCTCTCACCATACAACGTCAATCACCAGCATCGATTTGCCACTTTTGTTATCATTTTCCATTTTCAGAACGTACTTCTCCAAATCCGCCAATTCTCTGCTATTTCCAATCGGTGAGCTTCTGTTACCTGTATTCCTTAATATCTTGTACATAAAGGCAATAGTTTAACCTACTCTTGAAACTTTCCCCATCTGCAACCTTAATTATAACGAAGTCACAATATTGCTAGCCCCTTCCAGCAGATAGAACTGTGATAAAGAGTTGAATGTCTATGCATTATCCTAACATGTGGTCATCATTTCCACCGTATAACTCTTTATCGAATGCCAGGATGCCAAAGATCATCCCGACTAATGCAAAAATCCCTGCAATGCTATAAAAATGCCAAGGCACTGATGGTGCGGAAGCAGGCAGAGCGTAAGAGAACACAAACGCAATAAAAAAGAGCACTGCGACAGCGATGCCACTAACATGTCTTCTAGTTGACTGATCGTATCTTCTAAGAATTTTAGTTTTCAAATAATATCATTCATCCGCCTCGAGCACAGTCATGGAGAAGAGCAAAAATTTAATGTTTGTGTTTTAATTTCTATTGCCCACCTCGTAGTAGACAATTGAGAGATCAGGGTAACAGATGGTCGATCAATTGCTATTGTTTTTACCATATGGGACGGTCCCAATCCAGCATGCAGATTATGTTGCTTCGAAGTAAGATTTATAGATTGAAGTACGATGAAGTGCACTGATTTATGAAAGCTGCCAAATACTTTTCTGGACGTATTCATACAATCATGCAAATATCCTAGCTTCTAATCTGTTGTCCTGACTTGTCACATGTCTTTACATTTCGCCGTTTCTTCAGGTTCACGGATCCTTCGTCCTGTGGGCGTAATACCTTTACCGCCACGTGTCAAGCTCGTGATACAATATCGTATTAACTTGACATACTTCCTACAGAATAATTAGATCTTCCTTTTCTCATTATCATCACTGATGAATTATTCGAGCTATTAAGAGTAGGCCTCTACGTGTATGATGTTCAATGTCCCTCATTTAGATGGATTACACTCGCTGAAAGTTTTTATAAGTCCGATCTAACTTCGTAATATTGGTAAATTTAGTACTATTCATTGTTCTTGTCGCCAGTATTCTGACTTCATTTATGTCATATTCGGCAAGTCAATTTCAAGATTCTCTTTTAACCTACAATTCTTTGCCAATGGGCCAAGCTCTCGCCCAACAAGATGAAGACAACTCGTCCCAACCCGAC
Organism: Nitrososphaerales archaeon TH5895; assembly: GCA_014523695.1. Taxonomy (GTDB): domain Archaea; phylum Thermoproteota; class Nitrososphaeria; order Nitrososphaerales; family Nitrososphaeraceae; genus TH5896. The sequence continues at coordinate 388 of JAATVS010000206.1, read as the reverse complement.
GACCAAGAAGAAGCTGACGACCAGCAGGTTGGAGACGAGACTGGCCCTGACACATCCGGTGTTTCAGAAGGGGGCCAATCAGAGGATCTTGCGGCATCCTCTTCTGATGAATGTCCTCCAAATTTTGCACTTGACCCAACGACAGGAGAATGCGATTCGATTTTGGGACCTTGTCCTGATGGAGAGACGAGAGGAGAGTCTGGATATTGTGCAGTAATGCCTGAAGAATGCCCTCCTGGGATGTTTATTAACGAGAACCCGTTGTGCGAGCCCTGTCCAATAGAGGGGGATATTCCAAGTGAGTGCATCTCTCCACAACCAGAACCGGAACCACAACCAGAACCGGAACCACAACCAGAACCGGAACCACAACCAGAACCGGAACCAC
>JAATVS010000205.1 GCA_014523695.1 Nitrososphaerales archaeon TH5895 | reverse complement strand
GGATAGAGCTGTCGGAGGAAGAGATATCAAAATACGAATCTCAGATTGATCGAATTATTCAACATTTTGATATCTTGGATAGCTTAGCATTAGATGATCTGGAACCTATCTACTTAAAGAAGTCCGTACGAGGCTTGCGTATCGACCAAGCAAACGACTTCAGCGCGGACGTTCTTCCTAAAACAAGAAATGGGAAGGATGGATATCTGAAAGGCCCTAAAAGTGACGTGAAACCATGAGTAGATTATGTGATCTCTCTATCGATGAAGTTACAGAAGGTATAAGAAATCAGCATTTTTCCGCTGAGGAATACGTATCACAAACTCTAGAACGTATAGCAAAGATCGATTTCGATATCAAAGCTTTTGTGCGCGTGAACACTGATGATGCTATAGAATCCGCGCGAAGAATAGATAACAAGATCCATAAGGGAGAGAAGGTTGGCTATTTGGCCGGTATCACCGTAGGTATAAAAGACAACATAAGCACAAAAGGACTCAGAACTACATGTGCCTCAAGAATCCTATCGGATTATATTCCACCCTATGATGCAACTGTAATTCGAAAATTGAAGGAATGCGATGCAATCGTCATTGGAAAATTGAATTTAGATGAGTTTGCAATGGGTTCAACAACAGAGTTCAGTAAATTCGGACCTACCAGAAATCCGTGGAATCTAGATTATGTTGCTGGCGGGTCATCGGGGGGTAGCGCGGCTGCTGTTGCAGCAGCCGAGTGCACAGCATCATTAGGATCAGATACTGGTGGTTCGGTTAGATGCCCTGCAAGTTTTTGTTCTGTAGTAGGATTTAAGCCCACATACGGTTCGGTTAGTAGATACGGTTTAATAGCATATTCAAATAGCCTGGAGCAAGTAGGTCCGATAGCTCGAACAGTACCAGGTATTATTAGAATGATGAACGCGATTTCAGGAGCTGACCCTAATGATGATACCACACGCACGGTGAATACGCCGTATTCTGCAGAAGCTTCTACGAATCGTCTACGGGTAGCGTTACTAAGTAATTTGACTGTCAATGCCCAACCAGAAGTTTCCAAGTGTATCTATTCTGCGATGGATACTCTTTCCTCAGCAGGATGCATCTGCGAAGAAATATCTTTAGACTCGTTGGAGTATGCACTTGCTTCTTATTATGTTATCGCTATGGCAGAAGCGAGTAGCAATCTCGCAAGATATGACAACATTCGCTATGGATTCGATATGGATCCGGAAGGATATGAGTGGAACTCGTATTTTTCGAAAGTGAGGAGTAACTTTGGAGAGGAAGTTAAAAGACGGATTATCATCGGGACATATGTTCTCTCTTCAGGATACTATGGTCGTTATTATCTTAAAGCACAGAAAGTGAGAGCCTTACTAAGACGAGAGTTCAAGTCGTTGTATTCCAAATACGATGTTATAATAGCCCCTACCATGCCTATACTACCCTTTAGAATTGGTGAAAAAATAGACGATCCCATTAAGATTTATTACGTGGATATCGACACGGTTGTATCCAATCTTACAGGAATGCCTGCAATTTCAGTCCCAGCAGGGTTTAGCAATGGTCTTCCAATAGGCCTCCAGATTATGTCAGATGAATTTAAAGAACAGAAGATATTTGACGCTGCCTTACTTTTCGAAAGAACAGCCAAAATCCAGGTGAGACCTCCTTTATGATATCTATGTACGGTCCCAAAATTGGGTTGGAAATCCATTGTCAACTTACTGGTTTAAAAAGTAAGCTATTCTGTTCCTGTCATTGCAACTATCGTGAGTATACCCCTAATGAGAACATATGTCCAACTTGCACAGGGCTTCCAGGTACTCTGCCTCTACTCAATCAGACAGCAATAGAAAAAGGAGCAATGGTCTGCATAGCTTTAAAATGTAGTATCACAAATACTATAATGTTTTACAGAAAGAATTACTTTTATCTAGATCTACCAAAGAATTTTCAACTTACCCAATATAATGCCCACGGGATTACAAGCATTGGTGTAGAAGGGCTATTGGAGTATGGGCAAGGAGAAGCTAGAATACGTAGAGTTCAGCTAGAAGAAGACCCTGGTAGATTAGTGTACTTGAATGGAAGTTCATCTTCACTGATTGATTATAATCGGGCAGGAGTACCTCTGGTGGAAATCGTCACCGAACCAGATTTTCATGATCCTAAAGATGTCAGATTATTCCTGAATAAATTAGCCTCAATAGTTGAACATCTGGGAGTTTGTGATACGAGTCTTGAAGGGGCGGTCAGATGTGACGCGAATATCTCCATGGGTGGTTCAAGAAGAGTTGAAATAAAAAATGTTTCCTCCTTTGGAGACGTCGAAAAGGCACTCAAATTTGAAATGACCCGACAAAAAGCTATGCTTAATTATGAAATGGAAATCAAGGGTGAAACTAGACATTGGGATGAACAAAGAAAAATTACCAAGCAATCAAGAAGTAAGGAAGAGGAACAGGACTACAGATACTTTTACGAGCCAGATATACCAGCAATTCAGATCGATGAAGATTATTTGAAGGAATTACACTCAAAAATGCCCGAACTCCCTGATGAAAGAAAAGAACGATTCATCAATTATTATAAGCTCACAGAACACGTTTCCAAGGTATTGATAGAACATAAAGATCTAGCTGATTACTTCGAGGAATCGGTCAAGATCTATTTTGCCCCCAAAGAAATTTCAAATATCATCGTGACTGACTTGATGAGCTATGCAGATGACAATTCTAAGAAACTTGGTTCTACAATAAGGAACATAAAGATGACACCTAAACAATTGGCTGAAATAGCCCGAATGATAAAGGAAGGAATCGTCAACAGAAAAACTGCAAAGCAGATTCTATACGAAGCTGTAGTATCAGGTAAACTGATCACTTCAAGTGAAAATGAGAAGGATTTTAGAAAGATAGATGATGAAAGCCTAATTTTACAATCTATAGAAAATGTCTTCGAGACAGAGTCTCTTGCAGTGCTTGATGCCAAAAAAAATCCTAATGTAGCAAACTACCTGCTCGGAAAGGTGATGGAACTCTCTAAGGGAAGAGTTGATCCAGGACGCGCGTTAAGTCTAATTAATAAGAAGCTGTTGAAATCCTGAAAAGTATTGAGAAAATTATGAAATCCAATTTGTCTTTACTTGGAGGTATCAACGCTTGATGGTGATTAGGATATCATCACGTTGTTAGATTGATTATTGCTTGAGCCAGATCGCCTTTCGAATCGGTAAGTGCTTGGACAGCTCTATCCTTACTGACGCTCGCTTGCTGCATTACCAACACAACATCCTCCTCTCTCAATGATGGGACTTCTTTTTGTCTTTCTTCGATATCTGTTGCTACTACTTGAAAGATGGTGCTATCCTTACCTTTCATTTCAACCACTTGCGGTTTTATGAGATAAAGTTCTTTAGTTTCTGTTCGAATAACGACCTCTTCAATTTCACCCATATCTTTCATCTCTAACCCCATCTTGTCTAGCATCCGTCTCATTTCGCGGTTACCGCCTCGCATCATACAAATCCTTCTATACTGGTCCCGCTTTTTATTCCTTGTCTAACCCTTACAGCAACTCCGGAATCAAAACCTTTCATCATATTTGACGCAATTCTAGCACGTCCTACAGCCAAAATCTTTCCATAATCATCTATAACTACGACATCTGACCCAACTTTGACGTTAGAGCCACACCATTTTACGTGTTTGCAAAAAAGGGAGCGCCCTTCGCTAACAAATGGAACAGCTTCTTCAACTGGGACGACACAATTTGCTTTGAATAAAGGGTTCTTCATTAATGTCTCAGCTCCTGAGGGCGTTAAAGCTATTCCACCGTCTGTCCTTAAAGTTCCAGCCAGCTGGTTGTCAAAGCTAAAACTCTTTATCCGCCCAGTTCTTCTTGAATAACTGAAGGTAGTCGATCTTGGGAGGGCAAAATATGCACCAAATAGTGCATTCAAATGATGGCGAATTTTCTCTCGAGGGTCAACAGAAATACTATCCAATGGAAATTCTACTATAAAAATGGATAAATATGTTTTTGATTGATTGATCTATATAGGAAAAAATACAAATATATAGTTAATCTAACTAGTGTTGGCGGTGGGCATCGACGGAAAACAAACAAACTGCTGATCAAAGGGAAGAAACCCGGAAGATACAATATACAGGAGGTTCGTCGTTTATCGTATCTTTACCTAAGCGATGGATTCAGGAATTTGGACTCAAACAGGGAGATCATGTCTTGATTACTAGACAAGGAAACTCATTCTTGCAGATCTCGCCTGCCTCGCGTAGATCAATTAAGGAGCAAAGGGAAGCTACTGTAGAAGTACTCAAGGAGAACAATCCATACTATCTTGCTAGAAAATTGGTTTCTCTTTATTTTCTAGGCTACCACATGATTCACATTTTTCCAAAAGAAAACAACAGATTAACTAGTGATCAACGAGAAGTAATCAAAGATTTGGTGCGCCGACTTTTGATGGGGACGGAGATTATTGCGGACTCGGCTAGTGGCATGACTTTGCAAGTCCTAATCAATTTATTGGATCTATCGGTTGACGCAGCTTTTAAGAGAATGATTCTTATTGCAAAGTCGATGCACGCAGACGTCATGCTGGCACTGATGGAAAATAATATAGAATTGGCTAGAGAAGTACTGAAGTCAGATGATGAAGTAGATCGATTTAGCTTTTACATAGTTAGGCAACTAAATATTGCGATTAAGAACGAATATCTACTCAGTGAAATTGGTTTGCAGGACTCTAGGAGCTGCTTGGGTTATAGATTAATTACTAAATTTGCAGAAAGGATAGCAGATCATGCGGTGTTAATAGCTAAAGAGCTTATAGACTCTAAGCGACCTGTCAATCTAGATATTGTGAAAAGGATTACAGCGATGAGTAATTTTGCTTTGGGGGTTTTGGATGAAGCTTGCTTGTCTATGTTCAAACAGGACTACAATTCGGCAGACAAGGCAATTGAGAAGGCCCGAGAAATAGATTATTTAGAAAAGTCGATTATGAATGGTTTAAGTAATTTAAGGAACATGAATGATATTTATCGAGTAAAAATAATTACTGAAAACATTCGACGAGTTGCAGAATATTCTAGTGATATCGCAGAAATTGTGCTCAATATGACGGTGCAGCAAACTTTAAAGAAAGGTTAAACAGGTTTATCCAAGGGGGCTATCAAAATTGCCAACATCGTCGTCATCATTTTGTGAAGTATGCGGGCGACAGGTTAACGAAAATCGTACTGCTGTGGTAATTGAAGGAACAATCTTTAGGGTATGTACTCAATGTTCTAAACGAGGAAAGCCCTACAATCCAGGGATTCCCAAGAATATAAAGCCATCTACTCGTTCTTCAATGCAATCCTCATTTCGCCAACCTCTTACAAAAAACCAACCAGTAGTCAAGAAGCGTGGATATCCTACTAACAGAATCCAACTTACCGACGAAACTTTTCTATCACATGATTTTGGAAAAATGATTCGAGAGGCACGTATGAAAAAGGGGTTTACCCATGAACAGTTAGCCATAAAGATGAGTGAAAAGGCTTCACTCCTTAAGAAGGTAGAGACAGGGGCATTGAAGCCAGATGAGTTGCTAGCAAAGAAGCTTGAAAGGTATCTCCAAATCAAATTATACGTATCAGCAGATGACGAAAAAGAATAGATCAGCAGGAGAACTTGGAGGGTTTCTAGAGATCAATTGCCCTCAAGGAATTGCACTCTATCTAAGTGGGAATGGAGATAGGCTACAAAGGCTGCAGGAAAGCAAAGGGGAAGCAGCGGCCCCAATGCATGTTACTATCCATGCATTGTTCCTCTATTCTCCTCTTATAATCGGCATTTGGTTAGATTTCATCTCGAATTATTTTAGAATTTCAAAAGCATGTGTTAGCCTTGAAGATAAACGTGATTCTATCCCATAGTCCAAACTAAGTCACTGGTGATGCCAGAGGCCGAGTATAAATTAAAGTTAGAAAATGAGTAAATTTGAGAAGAAAGTAAGAGCATCAGATTAACCAGTTTATTCTCTTTTAATTTCTTTCATTACCTCCTGCAAATAATTTTTCATTGCATCATAAGAGTCTTCCAGTTCTCTTGCTTTCGTCTCTGATTCATGCAATTCAGTCGTTCTCCTCTTGGCCTCTCTCTGCAATATGTGGTTCCATTCCACAAGAATAAATACTAATACAACAATAGCCGCAAGAGT
>JAATVS010000204.1 GCA_014523695.1 Nitrososphaerales archaeon TH5895 | reverse complement strand
TTCCAAATTATCTTTCTTAGCTTTAGTATCATCTAGGATCTTTCGAAATGTTGGTTTTAGTTTAGATGGTTTGTCACTTAGATGCCGCTCGATAGCCCATCCAAGACAGCCCAAGGCCCTAGCATCATTTTATTCGATGATTAAACCTGTATGTGGTCCATTCAGCTTTATGCGATTATTATCTGAATCATCACATATTTTATTAGCTGTTTTACCTATTCGCTCAGTCCATTCTTCTGCAATATCAATCTCGATTTTATTCTTGTCCGAACCCGCCGACATATTCAGGTTATATCAGAATGACGAATAACTATTTCCACACCTAAGTGAAATAGCTATTATCTCCAATTTCATGTTTGATCAGAACAATTAACTTTCTGGCTTTAGCATTCTTAATTAATCTGATCCCATACTTGAATGCTATGAATAATATTGTTTCTACGAATAATGAATGGGTGCTTGCATTATCTTTTGGACTAATCTTGTTGCTACTGATTGGGGCATCGTATAATACATCAATTGGAACATCATCAACAACAGGAGAAACGGAAAAAATTCCGTTTTATTATGTAAGTACCCGAGATCCACAGAATCCTGCTTATGAGGTAGTGACAGGGCTAGGATATGATAATATTGATAAGTATCGGGATTTCAGCGAACTAACAGAAAAACCATGTCAAAATGAAACTATAGTAATATTTGTTCATGGATGGGAAGAGAGCGAAGCTAATGTAAAAGAGAGGTTAAACAGAGTAAAGTTGTCGCTAGAAAATAATAGTTATATTCATCCGTTGATAGGCTTTAGTTGGCCCTCAGACACACAATGGGATAGCGCCAGGTCTATAGCCACTGAAAATGGTCCAAAACTTGCAAACTTAATTTCCAATATAAAGAATGCATGTCCAGGTACTGACATAAGATTACTTGCACATTCATTGGGAGCTAGAGTTGTGCTTAGCAACCTAGAAAGTTTACATGAGAACAAAACTTGGAATAACAATAATTTCACTATTAAATCTGTAGATTTATTGGGCGCGGCGGTAGATGATGAAGAGGTTTCTACTAATCCAATAGACATTCTAACTGATCTGACAAATTTTGGTACTCCTAAGTCAGACTATGGACAAGCAATCGAAGCAGTGGTAACAAATTTCACAAATTATTTTAGCAGTAAAGATAATACGCTTGAACCAAACCCCGAAAAACCGATTTATCCATTTTTTGAAACCGATTTGGCACTTGGGCAGAGTGGATATCAAAAAATTCCATACGACTTCAAAATTACAAAATCACTCCCAGATAATTACATCGAGAAAGATGTAAAAGAAGAATTAGTGGCAGAATGTGATGCAGACGGTGACGGGAAGAGTGATTTTCCGTTTGAGAATAAGCAAACTATTACCATAGGGGATAATCACAGGGGCTATCTTGGCTATAGAAACATAACCGACAATTCAAAAATAACTTATGACGGAGCGATCGATATGGTTATCGAAAACTGGAATAATAATAGAACATCTAATACAAGCCCGAATTTGGAATTAAGTTCTGTATGTCATGACAGTCAATAGTGTGTCTGTGTAACCATACGGGCCAAATGCAAGTAGTTGTAAGCTATTTTGCCAGTATTTTCGATAGCTGTTGAGCTATCTGTAAGATCGTTTTATTTATGTAATCGAGATTGTGAAGTTACCCTGAACTCAAACAATCTCTTTGATGGTCACGTACGTAATCCTGACAGGTCTCTGGCCAGTAAATTAGTTTAACTCTATGCACCGTAACTAAAATACCCCGGACTGTCTTTTTCATATTTTGATTTTAGCTCTTGCTCATTAATTCTCAGCTTTACTTTTCCGTCTTGATATGTTTCTAATAGCTCCCTATCCATCCTATAGTATTTGGCATGGATTATCTTATCTTTCACAATAAATTGATCCGCTTCTAGTCCATCCACGTGACCCACATGTTTGTTGTCGCTTGTATAAACAGGTTTGGTTATTATTTCGCCCCAATCAAAATCTCGTTCATTATTCTTCATGGGTGCGTTTACTTACACAGTTGAGCTTAATAAAGCCTCTTGACT
>JAATVS010000203.1 GCA_014523695.1 Nitrososphaerales archaeon TH5895 | reverse complement strand
TTCAAGAGATCTTATGCCCATAACATCTTTTGTTGAAGGTAGTGATCATGACGATGATGATGCTGGCATAGAGTCCAAGGATCTTTCAGGCATAGGATACATCATGTTAGCAAGAGATGTCATGAATAGACCTATTATTATAAGTAAAAATACTGACTTATCTGAGGCCGCCCAGATTATGCACGATAAAAGAATAAGTGGTATACCCGTTGCTAGTAGTAGTACCGATCTAAATGGCATTATATCTAAAACTGATATTGTTAGAGCATTGATAGAAACTAATAACAAGGCAGTGCCGTATAATTAATATATTATCATCAACTCTCCTCACCCAGATCTGAATGGATATTCATTAGTAGAAGCCAAGGATATTCCTCATCCAACCTCTTTCGTTTGAATTTCCTTCGAATTTATAGTGGGAGGAGAAATGCTCCGAATAAAGCGTAGGATCATAGCTACAGTATGGCATTGATACAAGGTTCAATATACTGGTCCAATATATCGTCAATATCCTTAAAAGTTTGATAATGATTACCATTTCCTACAGATGACCACAACCTTAAGAGACATGATGAGGAAAAGACTAGAGACTATAGAAGATTCAGCCTCTGTGCAGGATGCAGCTAGAAAAATGAAGGATAAGGATATCAGCTCGTTGATAGTAATCGACAGAGATGGTAAACCTCAAGGCTTGATTACCGAGCCCGATTTGGTCACAAAAATATGCATTAACGACACCTATACGAGTACAATACCAAATAAACAGATAATGTCAGTACCTCTTCTCTCGATTGATTCCGCATCTACTCCAGCAATAGCTGCTGATATGATGTTACGATACAATGTAAGACATTTACTCGTTATTGACGACAACAGTGATAGTGATAAATCCGATCCGAAACACTTCGTTGGGATAATTACCCCTCTCGATTTTGCAAGATATGAAGAATTTCCAAATGACGAAGTAGGTAAGGATGAAATCGAAAGAATGTTAGAGTATTATATATAAGGTGCTTACAATGTTGAGTTCGTCGTGAGTAATTAGGCAGCGCTTTGCTATTAGGCTGAGTCAATCTTCTGTATAGATATGCCCATGTCGGTAAGCTAAATTGTCACCTATGTCTGCAAGTACAACAACCCATAAAGAGCTCATAGTGAGTATGGTGAAAATTGTTATCGCCAAGATGTTCAAGAAATTTGGTGTGAGACTATACTCCTAGCTTAATAGGGCATAGGATGTTTGAGGTGGGAGTCATACGGATTAGTATTCAAAATTAAATGATGATGACCCAAACCAAATAGCATAATTCGTTATTATTTGATTTGTTCCATCAGAATATGTTAGTAGCAGGCTATACTAACTGTGAGTCGAAGACCTTACAAACAAGTCGTTACCATTCATCCTTATATCTAGGGTGTTTTTGTTCTATAAGCAGAGGTACCTTTAACGTTGTTGCAACTTTTCGAGTAGTACTTCCTATACCTTAATTCTTGAGGATATCCGGTGGCTTCCCGTAATTTTTAGATCAAAGTGCGTGAGGAATAATTTCAGATCTGGAAGTACAGAGAAAGCCTTCAGTTGTGTTCTGCCCTCGAAGTAGTCTTGTAAATACGATGGAAAATAAGTACTCTTCTGGGTGCAGCTACCCGTTAACGCCTGAAGGCTATGAGGAAACAAAGGAGCAAGAGAATCTAAAGTTCAGATCTCGAGGAAAATCAATAGCGGCTGCATTGTACTGCGGTGTAGACGGCAGTCCTAAGTAATTCGATGCAGTTTATACTACTGAGAAGGAAGGAAAAAAGTTGGCAATGTTAGGACAAGAATTAACACAGCGATACAACAAATTCACTGAAAAAGTCATAGAATTCGTAACTGTCGCTACAGCATTGGCAATGATGGCATTCGCAGCCTGGCAGCTCTGGATGCAATACTTCTTGACTCCAGGAGGAGGCAAGTAGAATATGGCCCCTCCACTCTGTTTATGTAACAATAGCCGCGATCGTAGCAGCGACGGCAACATTCACTATCTTCTGGATGATTCCATACTATACCACGACCAAAGCCGAACACCAACTAAAGAGATGAATATACCGCATTTCATTGCATCTAAAGCCTAGCCAATGCTTACGCATGCTTACGCGAAACCCAAAAACCAACACAGGAACAAATCAATAAAACACATGAAGAATTCAATATAGCAATCGAGAACAACCGTAAAAATCATGTATTCTATATGATTGAGCAATAGCAGTATTTGCAACCACACTACTGCTAACGACAATCACTTTAACGATAGTGCAGACAATAGCAACAACAAGCTTACACACTGATGAGATCAGAGAAGCAAGAGAAAAGCACGTTCACCAAGTGATTACAGAAGAGGTAGCAAAGAAAAATTACATTGGGTATCTACCTCTTAACTTCAATTCAGCAGAACTAACAAAAATCATAATGGAGCAAGAACGACCTAGCGAAAGGAAATACACTGACTTCGGTATCGAATTCAAAACATTCCTATACATCATTGAGGAGGCAAAGGAAGAAATAGTATCAAAGAAAGTACGACTGATAAGCCAACCGAATGGCTATAGTCATGGCTGCAATAGAACGGCTACAGTGATCAAATCGTTGAAGAAACAGCATATGCAATGATTACAACGACTATTATTATTTTAAGATAACAACTGAATCAGAGACAGAAACGGATTTAACGTTAGTATGCTGCGATTAGAACAAAGAATTCTTCCAGAATTCTTAAGAATAGAAAAGAGTTTAATCTATACTATGATCGGATCAGAACGAAACTCGATTTTCCGAGCTTGCGTAGTTGCATTATTGTTGGTATTATCGGTTAGTTCTATAATCGCTTATGCATCCAGTCCTCCTTCTTCCACTTCCACTTCTTCTTCACCATCTACTTCCTCAAAGGGCTGTGCTGAAGGGTGGGGCTACAATGTGGACGACCCCGATCCAATATGTGAACCACTTGACAAAATAGGAGAGGCCCCTCCCAAAGATGTGGGATTCTGTGCTGCACTTGGATGTCCGTACAATCCTCCTAACCTTCCTGCTGAGCATGCCATTATTGTATCTTGACTTTGCCGTTTCTACGTCAGCTTCCAAAGGTAAATCTATTGTCTTATGATATTTACGCTGAGGATCTTCACTCTTAACATCTAATGTGCTCTCGTATGCATCAATTTTGATCTTGTCTTTGGATACGCCATGCATTCCCACCGTGATCTTAACTTCCTTATCTGTAGTCACCACATCTATCATGGGGTGGGGGCTTCTGCAATCTGAGTCTTCGAAGTTCCGATACCAAAGCCAAATCCGTATGGCCTTTTGATGTTACCGAATTCTCTCACCTTAGGTCTACCCTCAGGCCCAACAGTCATCGAGTAACCATATACTAATGGACCAACTTCTTGCACCTTGTCACCCTCAGGCGTCTCGTATTCCCTCACTAGGTCCTTCGGAAGGCTTCTTCATATCTTCCTTACTCATTTCTCTTTGCGTTTCTTCAAACCCTCTGAAGACATCGTCAAGGGAACCGTGTCTTAAGACTCCCCTTCTAGAAGGGAAGAACTTAGCTGCTGATTGTTAATGACATCTGTAATGCACTGCAATCGTACATATACTGTTACCGATCTATCTCTCTTATTCGATTAGGCAATCCGAGTCCATATAGAAATGACATTTC
>JAATVS010000202.1 GCA_014523695.1 Nitrososphaerales archaeon TH5895 | reverse complement strand
TATCAATCGTCATTTCCGAGAGATTAATGGTCGGTTTCGGAAATTTTGGCTTCATTCTTTCAAGCGTATCAACTATAATCAGGGCTACCACAAGGTTTCTAAACCATTTTTTATTCGCAGGGATGATATACCAAGGTGCCCATAAGTTACTGCATCTGTTGATAATATCTTGATATGCAACAGTATAGTTATTCCAGAATTTTCGTTCTGTTATATCACTTTCAGAGGCCTTCCACTGCTTCGAGGGATCATTCATTCTTTCCTCGAGTCTTTTTCTTTGTTCCTCTTTGCTGATATGCAAAAAGAATTTAATGATCTTTATGCTATTATCTGATAGGCATCTTTCGAACGCGTTGATATGTTCATATCTCTGTGACCAAATTGATTTATGAATTGTTTTATGAACTCTTGGTTGGATAATATCTTCATAATGAGAACGGTTGAATACAACTATCTCTCCCCTTGAAGGGGCTCTTTTGTGAATACGCCAAAGAAAATCGTGTGATAAATCTTCAGTTGTTGGTTCTTTGAAGGCTTTAACCGCACAGCTTTGTGGGTTGAAAGCACTGATAACATGTCTTATTGTACTATCCTTTCCGGACGTGTCAATACCCTGAAAAACTATGAGCAAGCCATTCTTTCTTTCTGCATAAAGTCTGTACTGCAATTCAGACATTCGTTTCTTGAGGTTCTGCTTTAATACATATTCGGCTTTTTCCTCGTCGATGCTAAAATTGTAATCTGGGCTTAGTCTTTGAAGATTTATTTTTTTACCCTCGATAACCATAAGCTTTTTGATAATTTCATTAGCCTTTATCCCAGAGGAAGACATCAACATTAGCTATTCTATACTTTATGAGTATAATTTATAGGTCACAGTCAGAATAATTAGATTATACGTTATAGTACGACCATCTAGTTCAAAAATTATGGCAATCGTCAGTATTGCTAGCCGCCGATAGTTCCATTGGTTGCTAGTCTTAGCAATGGCCCAAATGTTGCCCTGCTATCTGTGCTTACTCTAACTACTGGCTCTTCGCTGGTTGCATTATGTTCTCACCATGTGATGATTACGTTACTACCATCTGCAGCTATCTCCGCGGCAATAGAATCTGCAGCCGTTGTATTGCTTAGATTGATCTTATCTGCAAATGTAACCCCACCATCAGCAGATGATCTAAATAGTACTTCTGAATTGTTGTTCGGTATATTTTGATCATTGAACCATACAACGTATGTGTTATCGCCTGAGATTATTACTGGTGCTTTCTTATCAATCTCAACTCGTTCTTCAATACCGTCACCATCTTCTTGTTGCTCATCTTCTTGTTGCTCATCAGCGTCTTGTTCGCCTTTGATAATCTGATCATTTCTGGACTCTCGTAAAACATCGGAGTTAAATCGCTCTTGTCTTTCCGGCTTTTCTGTCTTGCCTTCTGTACCTGGGCGTTCTGGTCCAACAATGCATATTGTGGCTTCTGGGTCACATGGTTGTGTGCCAGTAGCACTCTCTCTTAAAGAACCTGATGATTGCTGAGATTGCTTTCTTGAAGTGTCTGAATCTTCTTCTATAGATAGTGGAATGAAACCTGCATCTACAGATTGTGGAAATAAATAAGAAACGATCTGTGCAGCTACTGTTACGGTTGGTGTGACAAATGAGATCAATACAAGTGTAATTACAGCGACAGCAGCAACTACAATGAATCCGATTTCATAGTCTTTACTTCGCATGTGTTCTGCTTTCTCTTGGTATTGTAACATAACTGCTCTCTTGTTGACTCATTCTGTCTACTCACCGGTGTCAATAGTTCCGTTGCTTGCTAGTCTTAATACTGGACCAAACGTCGCACCATATCATTACTAGATATTATGACTGGCTCAGCACTTGTGGATGCGACGTGCAATAGCAATTCTTCTTTTGATAGACAATATCCAATATTTTATAAAATTGAATTTAACACTATCAGTTTAGAAGACGCTGATACGGTCCCGTGGGTCATTGCAAATGAACCTGTAATTGGAATCGACTTTAGAATCAATAAAGCCGGGTCTCGATAGTCTATATCCGCTAATTCATCTCTCATAAATAGATAAAAGCAACCAAGACTTAACCGGTTGTAGCCAAATGACACTGAGTCTGAATTGTAAAGAAGCCGGCGACCCCGTATGCACGCATACAATGTATGGTGAAACTGAAGAAGAACTTCTAGCCAATGCTAAGAAGCATGGATTAGAAGTACATGGATACACTGAAGAAACATGGAATGAAGAAGTTGCAAAGAATTGGGAACACTTCAGGAAGCTAATCAAGCGGTCATAAAGTGTAATCAAAGCTAGATCGGTTTCCATACCTTTACTGATTCCGATATTCTAGTTTAGGAAACCTACTTGGTTGCAATAACTTAATATTTAGACCGTTGAGCAGGCTATCTAGCACATTGTACTTTTCTGGTGTCTAAATAGGCCGGCATCTTTTAGTCCCGAGAACTGTTTCCCACTCTCCGCCGCGTGGCCGGGGGCACGTCGACAGTTATCAGAAAAGTATCCAAGAATACTGAAAAATAAGTAATGGCTATAGACTAACTTTATCTTTATGATTTAGTCATATGAATTGTGAAGGAATTAAGTATCTACCTTTTTACTGAAGCTGTTCCCACAGCGACCGAAATTCTTCGCAAACATGGTATCGGAGGTCTCGCCTTTTATGAAATATATGGTGCTGGTCGTACAAGACGGCATGAGATACCTGAGCTGGTCTTTCGGGGTGCACGTGCCTATCAGACAGGTCGAAGAATCACTCCAGAATTTGAAAAGAGATCCAAGATCGAGACCTTCGTACCCGACTCGTCTGCAAAAGAAATTGTTGATGAGCTTATTAGCTGCTTCGGCTCAGACGCTGAGCCGAGAGGTATGGTGTTTGTTAAAGAAGTTTCTGAGGCCTACGAGATCGGGTCGAAACAGAGCGGTGAGGCAATTTTAACTGTCAAATAGATATGCTTACGGAATATCTTTTTTAGCTTGATCTGTATTGCCGTTAACATAAGATTATCTTTTAGCTTTTACCATTGTGATTTAGTACTAATAGGTATCAGTTGAGGGCATTGGTACCATTAGGGGCTGCCGCCACTGTCAACGTTATATATGGCTCACTCGGTATCAGCATCAACGCAGGAGGCTTGAGTGTAACAGTTCCACTTAGTGGTTTTGGAAGAACTGACCATATTTAGACATAGGATAGCCAAACATTGCGGATACTGGAGAAGCTGACGATCGGTTTAGCAGCTCGCTTGCCAGGTATCTAGATCTGAATCAGATAAAACATCTGATATTATTACAAATGATGAAAGGAACAAAACTAACTAGCAATTATGTATTACGAAGACCTATAACGACAAATTATGTGCAATTCATAACAAACATCGCATTCAGATATTCTAACATCAGCCAAGTAGTTTGTGAACAATATTCTTCACATAAGATATCATATTTGTTACCACATAGTAGACATTCTATTAGAACGTCAGATCCTATCATATCGGTATAAGATCAGATACTAGTTCTTTTCTATTTCACGCCGCAAATATTGGATATCCATGAATAAGAACAACCAAATTGCTACTCTTCTTTAAAGAGTTTAGTCATCTTAGGTTAGGTGAATCTTTCCTACTTGTGTCTATGCTATATAGCCCACATCTTTAGAGACAGGTTCAATTTCATAGATCTATTTTCCGACAGTTATATGATATGCATTGACAAATTCTTGCTGCTGGTCCCGTATTCCTTCAGCAGGATAATGTGATAAATTAGTCGTATGGGGTAATGCTACAACTTTGACAAACACAACAAAATCTCCCTCAGAAACTGGCTTTACTTGCAGCTGAGCTTCATAAAAAGCGTTGGTAGCCCATGCACTATTGTAAAATT
>JAATVS010000201.1 GCA_014523695.1 Nitrososphaerales archaeon TH5895 | reverse complement strand
TTATGATAGTGCCAACGCACAGGATAATGACTATAGTAATAATAACAAGGAGATCAAAACGCTTTGGATTCAATTCTCACTATACAGAGCGTGAGCCAAGCTGTTACTGTGTCGCTCTTGTTATACAGCTAGGAAATTTTTTGATGCTCGCATCATTTAGTTATTTATTATTTTTTTAGACAATCGTTTATCGAGATTCCAAAGAATCAGAAAAACAAATTGGAAAGACCTGTTCTTCAACAGAATATAGTATACTATATATGGAGCAAGTAATGGAACAGAAGCAACCAAAACTATACAATGGCAGAAAACCTTTATAATAAATCCAAATTTCTTGTATCAATTGAAGCTGCGGTGAAAATTGCAGAATTCTGCAATCGTATAACTGGGTCATCACTATAATCGCCCATGGATTTCCCTCTATCCCAATACCGAGTGCAGCCTGAAGGATTAGGTACTATCAATAGTCTGGAACATGACAAGGGATGTCTGTAATCTGACCTAAAAGGCGTGATACCCTATTCCTGAAAGAAATTTACTAATAAAATGGATTTATGGGATCATTGACCAAACGGTGGTATTAACCAGGTTTGTGCAATGCATTGCATTGCAGTTAGCAATAACTACTTGTATTCGAATTCTTATATAAAAGAGATTCCTATAGAAAGACTAATGCATAGAGGATTGACACATAGGAAACAGATAATACCTATTGCTATAGTAGTGTTAATTTCCACAATGCTGCTTTCCGTAGGGTTTGCAGCAACAGTCAGTGTCACTGCACAACCCGGAAGTATGGCTACATTACAGAACATACCCGCCACATATGCGGTAAGCATAGTGCCAGGTGCAGCTCAGAGAGATAGCCCGTATCATTATTTCCCTCCAGCCATTGCTGTCCCAATACGTTCCACGGTAGCATGGTTCAACAATGATTTTGGTCAGCCCCACACAGTAACTAGTGGCGCCCCTGGAGGTTCAAATGTCGGTAATATGTTTAACTCCGGTTTAATGCCCGCAACTGCAAATTCCTTCTTTATGTACACATTCGATAGGCCAGGCGATTTCGCATATCACTGTATAATTCACCCCTGGCGAGTGGCAGCAGTCTCAGTAAGCGATTCATTGGAAAGAGGCGTTAATTTTGAATTGACATCTGGAACAGGACCAGTTTGGAATTTCTCCAAAGATTTTAGAACGCTGCTTAACTTCGAACCACGTACGGTACCACTGGATAGGACAACTCCACTTGCATACAATATCACTATCTACAAGGATGGAACAGATCCTCAAAATCGCGTATTTTCAGAAACCTTTGTAACGGCAGGCGAACAGCTTCCAATTGAATTAGTAAGAGGGGGTAATGAAACAATAACATATGGACCTGACTTTGATACGACCGGAGCTTATCATATTCAAGGACCAATCTTCAGCGAGAACGCCAATTATACAATTAGATCAGAAATATCAGCAATCGATGGCAGGCCACCTGAGACTCCAATAACAGACGAGTTCAGCATGCAGACGATTGCATAACCGACGACTTAGGAAAACCGAGAGCAAACGACAAATGGGCGGAAGAAACTTTTTAAATCAGAGTTTATATACTAACTTTTGGTATCCGGGTATAGAATCAATATTACGTTGGACTACATTGGGCCCAACCACTACGTGGGTTCATATATTTCTGAATACCTTCAATGTAGTGAAAGAATATCCGATGACGAACAACGGCCAGGAAAGGAGATGGCACTGATGCCTACTTTGCTTTCCACACCAGTCAAACATATTCACGATAGAGTGCCAAATTCTGTGAACTCGAAGTTAATAGAGGATTTTCATTCCTACATGAAAGACAACACGACCTCTGAAAGGCATCAGAATAACAACTTAAAAGCCATAATTGCTTTTGCTGAATTCGTTGGATTGGAGACTACTTTTTACCAAATATCCTCAAAAGAACAGATAACGAAATTTCTTGAAACTCAAATTAAATCTAATTCCGAAGACCCTGAGGGACGGTGGATTGCTAGTATATAATGTTTAAGAAGGAAAAAACAAGATTGTCTAACTTATCTCACACTGCACTTGTTTTAGTAGCACCACTGATTTTGTCATTGGCTTTTGTTGTCTATTCGATACCCTCATTATCTCTATTACAAGATGTGTATGGTGACGGTTTATTCATGGAAGAGCTTTCAGCATCATTTGGAGGTAGAACAGCTGATCTAATAATAAAGATGATGCCTCC
>JAATVS010000200.1 GCA_014523695.1 Nitrososphaerales archaeon TH5895 | reverse complement strand
TAGCACCAATCCATGCAAACCATACAGGGATGTAAAGAGCAACAAAACTTAGTATACCAACCAAAGAAATATCATGGCTTAGATTTTCTGATAATTGGGATGCTACTGCCACAAATACTAAATCATGAAATAGCTCAAGCCAAGTAGCATGTCGTTCCTTTTCTTCTTTCCTCTTTTCGCTATCCGTATTCTTCATTTTATTAAATAACTAAAAATCTCCTTTTCCAATCGATTTACAAAATATCAAGAGAATTTGGCACAGCCAACCCAATTGTGATTCGAAAATTAGGTTAATTATCATATAGACCTCCTAAATAGTAACATGGAGGAGCGTGTTTGAGTTACGTAATAAAAGGTGTTCAACATATATTTTGTTTCTAATGAAATATGACGATATCGTAACTAAAATTGACAACTCTTTATTTATTTGGAATTCCAATTTCTTTGGTATCTCCATTCTGGTGTCTCGTACTTCTGATTAGAAGCACCGCAAATAGGATTGACGACACCGCAATTAAAGCAGCGGTAAGAAATGTTAGATCATATGATTCTGGAGACGGAAATGAGGCCGTAATATTATTTGTCTCAGATTCTACAACTACCTGATTTGCTTGCATAAACGTTCCAGCGATTACAGGTCCCACAGAGGCTCCTATGAGATAAATGAGAAGATTCATTCCCAACGACACTCCACTGAATTCCTTTGGAGTTGAAGTCAGTACTACATTCACTGACCCTATTTGCATCAGGGCCAACCCCATAGCCACTAAGATTAGCACAGTAGCTATTGATGCTTCTGTTGAATGAAACATAAAAAGGACAAAAAATCCTATAGACGTAGCGATAGTTCCTATTGTGGTAGGTTTTAGGTTTCCAAATTTAGATATTACAAAACCAGATGCTACAGAGAATACCAATGACACTATCATATACGGCAGTTGAACCTGTGCGATACTTGATGCATCACCTCCAAACCCTACTGGCGGTGGACTTCGTATTAAAATAGGAAGGGCTTGATATACTACCATTAGCGCAGTTAGTCCTACAGTCATATTAATTATATTTGCAAAGAGTATGGTCTTGTTTTTTAGTAATTTAAAATCGATCAATGGAAAGGGAGCATTTCTTTCTATTCTTACAAACAGAGTTAGAGAGATAACTGATACGATTGAAAACATGATGATTTGAATTAAATTACTTAATGTGGTTGACTTTTCCAAGAGTTGAAGGGTAACTAGAAACGAGACTATTGTAACCGACAGTGCTACGGCCCCCTTAATGTCTAAGTTCTTGCTTAGTCTAGCATCTTCCTTTTTAATGCTTGTAACAGTATACGTATTTGTGTTCTCTGTCAACAGTATATCTTTTCGCACATGAGTAAACCTGCAGCAAAATTCAGAGCCTTTGTTTGAAATCATCTGTTGCCGATCGATTTCTTTAACTTGAATCAATTTGGCGATTAATACAAAGAGTATTCCTGCTAGAGGCAGCAGGAATAAGAATATCGCTCTCCATCCATAATTTTCAACTATTCCTCCACCTATTATCAGACCTATCACAGCACCACCAGATAAGGTGGAACTAAATATGCCCTGACCTATTGCCAGCCTCTCTGGGGGGAATTTATCCCTTATAATGCTAAACGCTATAGGAAACATCGATATGCCAATGCCTTTCAATACCCTGGCAGTGACAAGGGAAAGAAAATTAGTTGAAAGAGATCCTATCACAAGACCTAGTATAAAAATTCCCAAGATAATCAGTAGCATCCTTTTTTTACCGTATGTATCGGACAGCTTGCCTGCAATTGGTGTCATGACTGCTCCCGTGACCAAAGGCGCAGCCAGTATCCAGGATGAATCTTCATATGATATATCCAGATCTACAATAAATTCTGGAATAGCAGGTAGTACCATAGTCTCAGAAGACATTGCTACAATGCCTAGGCCGCTTAATATTGCAAGTGTTAACCAAGGAGAAGTAAAGTGCTTCTCTACTTTTTGCATGTCTTATTGTTACTAACCTAATTAATTAGTATTAACTTTTGTTTCAGAAATTCAAGTCAGAATTTTTGCCATTCTTGAGCAATTAACGGTTAGACCGTCCTATAACAACTGCATTTAATTTACTAATCCTATATAGTATTTTATGCTTACATTCCTACATGCTTAAATATAACGGAAAAGCGTAACAAATGCTATCTAAATATTGTTATTCTTATCAACCGCTAGATCCATATTAGTATGTGAGGGTGGAACGAATTCTGCAGTGTATAGAGGGGAAGCTTCCTTTAGTTTCCATTTTTACACTTACTTTACCTGGCTTCTCTTGCTAACTTAAATAGTTTCCCTAGTAAATATATGGTATGACAGATTCACTAAAAATAAAGGAAAAAGTAAAGGAGAGATATGGAAAGATAGCTTTGACAGGAGAATCTTGTTGTGGTCCTTCGATTGGTATTGAAAGTGGAGGAGGAGGATGTTGCTCAGGAAATGATAATACTGTTCTACAACATTCGCAATCTGCTGCACAAGTTTCTGAGCTAGTCGGATATGATACTAAGGAGCTAAAAAGTATACCAGAAGCATCAATCCTTGGAGCTGGATGTGGAACTCCTACAAAGTTTGCTTTTATTGCTGAGGGTGATACGGTCGTTGATCTAGGTTCAGGTGCAGGAATTGATGTATTTCTTGCAGCTAACATAGTCAAGGATATGGGGAGAGTATTAGGAATAGATATGACTGATGAAATGCTAGAAAAAGCAAGTAAGAACGCAATCGATAATGGTTACACCAACGTTGAATTTAGGAAAGGAGATATCGAAGATAGAATTCCTGTTGATAGTAACAGTGTAGACGTCGTAATAAGTAACTGCGTAATTAATCTAACAACCGATAAAGCGAAGGCATTTAGAGAAATATATAGAATACTCAAGGCTAACGGAATTGGCAGAATGGTTATTTCAGACCTTGTTACAGATAAGCAAATTGCAGAAGATCCCTCATCGATAGATCCAGAAAAGTGGTGCAGTTGCATTGATGGTGCATTGACTAGGGATAATTACATTGCTAGCATCAAAAAAGGTGGATTCGGTATAATAGAGGTACTAGATGAGAAGATCTATACAGAAGGAGATCAGGTTGACAACAGAAAAATCACTAGCCTTGTCATTAAGGCCATAAAACAATAGCGTCGTGCAGCGATGTTATTGAAAATAACACGTAACGAAGTCAATGAAATTATCTTTTGGTAGCAAATCAAAAGTCAAGATAAAGAAAACGATACTCTTCGTTTGTGTTGAAAACGCTGGAAGGAGTCAGATGGCGGAAGGATTCTTTAAGAAATATGCTCCAGAGGGATTCGTACCAGCCAGTGCAGGGACAAAACCAATCTCCCAGATAAATCCACTAGCAATACAGGTAATGAATGAGATTGGAATGGACATATCCAAACAGAAGCCTAAAGATCTTTCGGAAGATATGATGAGAAATTCAAATAAAATCATCAACATGGGGTGCATGGATAATAATTTCTGCCCTACGTTGTTTATTCCTAAGGTAATTGATTGGGGTATCGAAGATCCTAAGGAAAAACAGATTGAACAAGTCAGGGAAATTAGAGATGAAATAGAGAGGAGAATTAAAGAGCTTGCAACAGACATTTCTGTCGCTGAAGAAGAAAACAATAGATAAACTTACACTAAATCAAAAAAGGTTCGTCGCAGAAGTAATAGGTACATTCATCATAGTCGTCCTGGCTACAGGAGCAGTTGTAATTGATGCCAAATTCAATGGGATATTAGGCATTCCCTTTATCGCATTTCTTCCATTCATAGGAGTGGCAGTAGGAGTGTATTTATTCGGTAAGATATCTATGGCTCACTTTAACCCGGCAGTAACATTAGGATTTCTGATTACTAAACATATTACTAGGCTACAATTAGTATACTATTTCACTGCCGAAATCTTGGGTGCGTTCTTAGGAAGTTTATTTGTAATGTATATAATTGGAAATGAAGCTAATCTAGGTGCGAACTCACCTTATTATGCATTCCCGTTACCTACGATATTTGGAATTGAGGTATTAGCATCTGCATTATTGATGGCTGTAATAGTGGTGGTTGTCTTTACTAAAGGGTTGAGAGGTTACGGAGGACTTGTCATCGGAGGAATAGTTGGACTTGACATATTTTTTCTTGCATTTATCTCTAGAGCATCAATGAATCCTGCACGTTCACTGGCGCCTGCTTTAACTTCTGGGGTTCTGGATAATCTATGGTTGTACTGGAGTGCCACATTTATTGGAACGTCAATTGTTGCTTTGCTTGTTAGAAAAAAATTTGCTGGCAACAAATAATGGAGTTTAAACCACGTGCAAGTTGTAAATGACACTCAGATCCAAATTATCCTGTTCTAGTCCTGGCGGCATAATTTGGACGACTTTGATTTCTATAGTATGATCACCTGGAGGAAGAGGTTTAAGCATTAGCCACAGTGATTAGCATTAGATAGTTTTAGCCAAAAAAAAGCTGAAACTCAAGACGAACTAATTACAAAGAAGAGGTTGTATCTTTAAATTGTTCTAAACCTATCGGATGATAATGATAAAGCCTGAGTTAGGGAGAATCCTGGATATCGTCGCAGACTTATCGCAGAAAGATGTTAAATAGGATGTACTTGAGAGTGAGATAATTTCACATAGCGGACTTTCTGATTTAGAGGTAAGGAATCACTTAAATGAATTAGACTGGCTGCATTTAGTTAAAGAAGCACTGCCTAGACCAAGCCACGAAGAGTTTAGGTTATGGAATGTAACGGAAAAAGGATTGCAGGAAATATCTCATCAAGACCCTATGCAGCCATAATCTTGCTTATCTATCAGCTAG
>JAATVS010000199.1 GCA_014523695.1 Nitrososphaerales archaeon TH5895 | reverse complement strand
TCTAGGCCAAAATTGTTTGGGGTCTGTTCGTCGCGAGGTCATCATAGCTTCTGGCTCTGCCTGGAGCAGCGATTATTCACTTCATCCCCTGCAACTATTAGTAAACTCCAGTTATAAATTTGTAAGAAGATAATCAGCACCCAGTCAATGCCAAGTTGTTCAAAAAGTCTTTATTGACGGTAGGGAAGGTCGATTATCTTCAGATCGATTGCATCTTCTACATTTTCATGAATGAGACGCGCTTCAGCAAGTAGCTGATTGCTATTCCGGTATCTGGTGCTAAAATGGGTTAATACAAGCTTCCCGACACCAGACTGCCTTGCAAGCGTAGCTGCCTCAGTTGCAGTAGCATGAAAGTTTTCGATCGCCTTATGCCGGAGCTCGTTACCATAAGTTGATTCAAAGACGAGCAGATCGCAATTCTTGAAAAACTTACGAAGCTTTTCAGTTGGCCTTGTATCCCCTGAGATTCCTATCTTCCTTCCAGGTCGCTTTGGACCTACCACGTCCTTTGATTTTACTATGTCTCCATTGAATACAATATCCTTCCCTGATTGAAGCTGTTTGTATAGTTTCCCTTTTGGTATTCCTAACTGTACTGCTCTTTGGATATTGAAAATCCCAGGTCTCTCCAATTCCGTCAGACAGAATGAGTACGCAGTTACGTGATGGTCTGCCTCACAACAGGTCACTTCATAATCTTCCTCGCGCACCAACAATCCTTCAGCCTCAATATTGTGAAGATTTACTTCAAAAGAAAGCCCAAAACCTATCAGTTTTGTACTAAACTTTATGAAGTCCACAAGTCTTGGTTCTCCATAGATATCAATAGGCAAGGTTCTGCCATTGAGAGATAGAGTTTGGAGTAACCCCAATATCCCAAGTGAGTGGTCAGCGTGCATGTGCGTGATAAAGACTTTCATTTTGCTATTCATTCGGAGGCTCGATCTTACAAAGTTCCTTTGCATACCCTCCCCAGCATCGAAGAGAAGTATCTCATTTCCTCGGGCAATTGCGATAGAGGATAGTCCTCGCTCACCAGTGGGAGTGGCAGCTGATGTGCCCAAGAAAACGATTCTCAGATCCATAGGAGACTAATGGGCTCCAGCCCAAGGTAAATCTACCGAATAGTAAGAGAAGATTCCATGCATTCGGTCCCTAACAAATGACGTTTTTCAAAGGGTTTAGAGTTATCGAATGCACTATCTTCAAAGAGCAAGAAAGATCTCCTTCACTGGTTCTCTAATACCTAATTCCCTAATTATCCTTTCAAATCTAGATTTGTTTGATGTGATTAGAATTTCTGTCCGACCTACCCCTTTCTTTTTAGCCATATGATTTGTAGATAGGTATCTCTTCACGTCATGTGTGAGAAGTCTCACAGGGTCAATAAACCTGACCGTAGGCAATAAGGATGCAAGATAATTTGAGACAAAGGGTAAGTGGGTGCTTGCCAAAACCATCACATCTATGTGTGATTCAAGATCTTCGTGATATTGTATTGCCTTAGAGATTGCATCAAAAGTCCTTCGTTCTCTCGTGATATACTCACCGGTCTCGACCAATCCTATAATCTCCGATGCATCAAATCTGGTTACGAGTATGTTTTGGGGGACTTGAGACTTTATCAAATCACCCAGTTCTTTGCTCTTGATCGTACTTGCGGTCGCCAAAATTCCGATATGCTTCTTCTTTGTCAGCTTACACGCGGTCTTGAGTGGTGGGATGATTCCCACAACGCCCATCTTGGATAAACGTTTGACTTCATCAAGAATCTGAACAGAAGGGGTAATTGAAGCAATAACTACCAGTTTTGGTCTGTACCGTTCGAGATATCGCAGGATATCAAGGATTATTGTTAGAAGTTCCTGCCTTGTCTTGTTTCCATAAGGAAAGTGCTGTTCATCTGCAAGATACAAGAGATTCTCAGTAGGTAAATCCTTGCGTAATTGTTTTATCACTGAAAGAGACCCTAGGCCAGAGTCAAATACGGCAATCGGGTTATCTAACAATTACAAAAAAACACCATCAAATATATGCAATCAGGTCACAATCTCTAACAAGATTCATTATTATATACTTATCAATAGGATTGAGAAACATACCGACCTGACAAAACAAGGTTCAGTCTGACACCACCACCTTCTACCGATTGTTGAGAACAAAATACAGCTGATGAATATATTGAGAAATCTCGAACCTTGTTTACGGTTGGTAGCCTGGTCGACGACCTAGATAAATTAGGTTACTGCTACGAGCTCCCAAGTATTGGTTCACGAGTACCTCTCCTTGCTTCGACCCGACTATTGTCCAAGCTATGATCAATTGTTCTGGTCCGCCATACAAATTTGGAGTTGAGCATCTTTGGGACTAGGCGTCTAAAATCAATTCCTTCTCCAATATACCATTTAGGAAACCATTCGTAAAGATGTAACCTAATTGTTTGAATATATACAATCAGTCCTTCAATCAACATTATGCCAATATTTCCACCGATAAGCACAGCATACCCTCCACCTGTACCTCCTAACGATTCAAATGAATCGATTACCGTCACAAGGAGAGCGGCGTGAACTAGCAGCATTATTCCGAGTCTAGAATAACTTATTGTATTTGAGAGCATTTCGATGATTCTTACCATTATTGTTTCCACCACTATACCTACCAATCCGCCACCTTCGTCCCTCCCAAGTTTCTTGAGGTGCTTTTCTTCCTTCATGCCTCCAATAATCATGGTTATCACGGTGCCAATGATTACGAGGGGTGCTGCTTTTGCAACCAAATCTACTGTAACCCAGTCTCCGAAAACGACCGTCAACCAAGGAACTGGCTCATTGTGGGTGACCCCTGTTATACCAAACATACCGATGATATCGTATCCAGACCCAATGGCGGCCAGAATGAGGCTTACCACCGCGAAGTATTGTACTATGGTTGGGATATCATGGTAAAGGACCATCATCTTATCATGTTTCTTGATATCTGCCCAGAGTCTTAAGAAGAAGGCCAACAAGATATGCACTACTCCTATAGCAATTGATATCTCCAAAATCTTAACT
>JAATVS010000024.1 GCA_014523695.1 Nitrososphaerales archaeon TH5895 | reverse complement strand
GTAATTGAAACTAACAATAATACAGTGATTAAGAATGTTACCGTCGGTAGCTTCCCAGAACAATTGCTCTTCAACCCAGACAACAAAAATATTTACGTAGCTAATGTGATTTCAAACTCTATTTCTGTAATTGACAGCAATGTTAATGAGGTTACCAATGATATTGAAGTTGGTATAGATCCTGTAGACTTGGAATTTAATCCTTCCAATAATTATATCTACGTAGCAAATGAAGGCTCAAACACTGTCTCAGTTATTGATACTGGCAATAACAATACGCTGATCAAAGAAGTAGAAGTCGGAGGTTCGCCTATTTCCTTAAAATATAACCCCTCAAACAACACCCTATACGTTGCTAATAGGGATTCAGGAACAGTTTCTGCCATAGATACAAGGGATAACATGGTAGCGAATACTGTTCAAGTTGAAAACGAACCGACTACTATAGAACTCAATCCTGCTAATAATGACATCTACGTAGCCAATCGCGGTTCTCGGACTGTATCTGTAATTGATGGCTCAAATAACACATTACTCGATACCGTCGGAGTTGGTACCGAGCCCGTTGCTATGCTATTCAATCCGTCCAATACTGATGTGTACGTAGGTAATGTTGTATCCAATTCTATATCTATCTTAAACAGTGAGAATAATACATTGGCTTCTACAACAGATGTTAACAGTCTTCCCCTCGCCTTAGAATTTAATCCATATAATAAGGCTGTTTACGTAGCTGGCACACTTACAGGTACAGATGGACTTGTATCAGTAATAAAGTAATTCTTAAGAATTTCAAAAAGTTGATATTCTAGTCGAATGAACTGATGGCTTAGTCTTCCTAC
Organism: Nitrososphaerales archaeon TH5895; assembly: GCA_014523695.1. Lineage (GTDB taxonomy): Archaea > Thermoproteota > Nitrososphaeria > Nitrososphaerales > Nitrososphaeraceae > TH5896. The sequence continues at coordinate 1,159 of JAATVS010000024.1, read as the reverse complement.
TTTTCTTTACCGGTACCGCGACCTAAATTAATAAATTAATGACTGTGCTACATTTCGTGGCGGCGTTGATAAATCGTTCATTAACATTGCTATCTCTTCTTCCATTTCCTGATCTGCGCTGGTTTTATGAAATTCTGCTAAGTGCTGATTGGACTCAGTTGTAGTCTCCTGCAATTCAGTCCTCTTGGCCTCTAATTCATCGACAATCAGTTGGAGTTCATTTTCTCTCTTTTTTAATTTCAAGTTTCGGTCACAGAAATCTTGATAGGTTATATAAGTTTGTGCTTTTAGAGGAATTCATTATTCTCCTGTCTGACCTATCATATCAGAAGTTAATTATGATGGCAGTAATAACAGAGCTGTCTAGCATAGAATCTTCACATAATGAATATTACTTAGGCTAGCTCGATACTTCAAATCAATACTCCCATATTGCTCATTGCCAATTGATTATCTTCATCTATCTATATGTCTCCAATTAACTCCGTACAGGGCGTGTCCATGAAGAAAGAAGCTCTAAATTCTATATTCGATTCAATCGTGTCCAGGATAGAATCATGATCTCTAAAGTCAGAACTGTAAATATACGCAGCATATGGTTTTCTCTGACTAACTAAACCATTAATTCAACTCATTTCTTAACTATGTATGCTTCGTTATCAGTGGCATGGAAGAAAATTGGAACATTCTGTGTATTTGTTGCCTTAAAGCTTGTCATAAGCCAGTCTCCATTTTGAAATGTTAATGTTCTATCCATAAATGCATCATCAATGGCAAATGTATCCGATATAAGTTGTCTATCATATGGTCTTGGCATAGTACTTACGAAATAACTGTGAAGTTGCTGGAGTGCATTTGTATTGAGATGAGCAATTCTTTGTGTAGATATCCGTCAGATCGTGCAGCACCAGCAGTAGAAGTATGTGGGGATACGGAAGATGTCTGTAAAAAATACAATATGAGTCTGCCAGAGAGTTGTATTGTAGATGGAAGATCAATAATTGATTTCCCAACTGCAGACTGTCTAATCTATCCAGATCATGATAATTGTGCATTCGTTGAAGGTTATGGTTGTCCTGTACCAGATTTTACAATGATGACCAGTGCTAACTTTACTGTACCAAGATGTGTACCAATAGATGATGAAGAAGTATTAGAG
>JAATVS010000198.1 GCA_014523695.1 Nitrososphaerales archaeon TH5895 | reverse complement strand
CTTGCCAATGCAAAGAAGCATGGAATAGAAGTACACGGATACACAGAAGAAACATGGAATGAAGAAATCGCAAAGAATTCGGAAAACTTCCGGAAGCTAATCAAGCAGTCATAAAGTTTTATCAAAGCTATCGGCTTCCATTTTTTTATTTAATTTAATTTATTAACGAACAGAGCTGGGAGAGAGTGTGCAGATTTATCGATAGTAGCTAACTTTGAATTTATGCAACAATGCTTATAATCACATTCTATTAATTCAATTCCTATGGCAAAAATGCAAAAGAAGAATCTAGATACATCGCCTGACGAAACAAGAACATTCGAGAATGGCAAGATTCAGCTTGCAAACTTGGGTGATGTTACAATCGGTCGTGGCATCTTAGAACCAGGCTGGAGCTGGGAAAAATGTGTTAAACCCATCGCAAAAACAGACAGTTGCCATGCACCACATACTCAGTACATAGTTTCAGGTAGAATTAAAGTGGTTATGGATGATGGTACTGAAGAAGAGTTTGGTCCAGGGGATGCTGCCGTAGTTCCACCTGGACACAACGCTTGGGTTGTCGGAAATGAACCTGTAGTTGCAATTGACTTTACAGGTCTAAAAGATTACGCGAAGAGTTGAAGTACCTAGACGGTAATCTATATGCTCTATTTTTTTCAAGAACAGTATTAATGTAACTTGCTGAGAGCAGCTGACAATGGGTTGAAAGCACTTTAAAGTCTTGCCAAACCCCCTTGGGCCCATTGTAATATTACTTCTCAAATAGGATTCTCTGACCAGAAAAAAAGAGAGAGAACAAATTGAGCGTGTCACATTTAGACGTGGGGAAGGAATCAGAACCCTACGATTTATTCGTATTTGCTATTAACGCTGAACAGACCGGACCAGAGAAATATATTACAAGGACGAAAAAGTTCTTGGAAGTTATTGGCATCGATCAAGAAAAGAAATTAACCATACAAGAGAGATGCATAATATTTACAGATAAGGCAAGGTCTGAAAACGGTTGGCTAGTAAACGTAATAATCCAATTTCTACAGTACCAAAAGAACAGGGTCAAGAGTAGAGAGATTACTGGGTCAACCCTTCGTAACTATGTGAAGGTCGTGAAACTATTCTGCATTATTCAAACTCACCGCAGATGGACCATCAGTAATGTACATTAGGCTACTAGAGGAGAGATTGAACAGGATTGAAACTGAACAGATCAATCGATAACTTAGCGAAGAGGCTTGAGAGACTGGATCTTCTTCCTCTTCCTCCTCATGTTCCATCCAGTAATAACAGGACTGGCTTAAGCCATTGGAAAGGCAAACCAGTAATCGCATTAGAGGACTGGATTCAGATTCGTGGACAACTGTCTTATAGATTAGAATACTTCCCAGACGACTTCGATCAGACATTGACAAACATGGAACTCCCATACTATCGGTATGAATTTGAACGCAAAAAGAGAAGGCTGGAGGCGAAAAGGCGGTCAGATGGATGGTTAAATGATGAAGTTGGATATGGGACGATCTGTCATGATTCAAGGGGTAATCTGACTGACGGATTAGGCAATCCAATTAAGGAAGAAGAAGTCGTAGAGGAGGAGGAACAGGACAGAGATGAGGTACTCAGACTTAAACTTAAACTCAAACAAGAACAGGAAGACATACAAAAGTGGCATTCAGACTATATTCAACTAATAGAGCATATCAGGAACCCAAAATATATCTCTCATCGTGCTGATGATGACGCCCAAAGAATCTTTTGATGGATAGTAAATACAATTAAAGATGGTCAAAATATCGACAAGGGTAAAATTACTGGTGAAAGTAGAGTAAAAAAACGTTATCTATGCTTCATACGAGTTCTCTGCGAACATATACCCTGAAATGAGTTCTAAAGACATCGGAGCCCAGGTAACCATGAAGATACCGTATGCAAATGTTTACCTTCCTTATTTTCATTATATGTATCTTCTGACTTTTTTCTCTGTGTACATTATCACTTTGCTATCCCTACGTACTTACATAAAAAGAACTAGAATAGTATTCTTCTATATAATATTTAGTATCCCAATGATTTATTTTCTGTTAAAGAGTTTGCCATTCTTTATCGAGTATATTACTAGTCTCATATTATATTCATCCTCTATTTATGGAACGCTGTACTCGCTCATTTTTAGTGGCACTGGTCCTCTTGGAGGTATCTTATTTAGTCTGGCAATTCTCGTTTTTTCGAGAAGAATGGACAATCCAGCCGTGATTATCAATCTCTGCGCTAGGTATGTTATTATTTTTTACAATCAATCAGAATCCACCGTTGCAAGAGAGTCTTCTTCCCCCGTTTGGAATAATATCCAAATCATTCATTGGTTTGTCATGCTACATGATTCTTGGGATATACTCTAGTATAACAATTCTTTCTCGCAGGAATACCCTTACAAATGTGGTCTTGAAAGAGCTGTCAAAGGATAGATTGTTTGGCTCGGTGGTCAGAACAGAGCAGGAAATGCAGGCGAGGAGGAGAAGTATAATTGAAAAAAATTTGAATCATATTGAAGCTTTTCGGAAGCAACCAAAGGAATTGTCAAAGGATGAGTGGTGAAGATAGTAAAAAAAGAAATGTCGGGACCAAAAAAATCTGATCCCAGCTAATCTAGGGATATCTATATGTCCTCTATAATCTAACTTTAGTAATTTCGCCCGTGCCCATGCACGTACTACGCAAACTAGAGCAGAGGGTTGCATTTAGTGCGTAGTAAACCTTTTTCCCAGTTCGATTAATACATAAATTAACAGTAACCGCTGTTAGAACTGACCAAATTATACATTCTATTTATTGTTGTTGTTATTGCTATTATTACTACCGCCAGTCATCTATCAAATATACATCAGAGCGATTATAGCCTGATTCGTTAGGCCTATGCATCGCTATTCCTTGTATGTCAACTCTAAAGCCAGATG
>JAATVS010000023.1 GCA_014523695.1 Nitrososphaerales archaeon TH5895 | reverse complement strand
TATTAGGATTGCAAATTTTGGAAGCTCAAGTCCGGCTATTAGCGTCATTCCTAAATTATGAACTGAATCAGAAGTTTCTATCTTTGCAATTATGCCAAAATCTGCACGACCTAGTTTGGATAATGCTCTATGAAGATCATAGATATCTTGTGGTCCGTGAACGAAACTTAATCCTACGATATCTGCATATTTAGACACAAAATCCAGGTCCTTGATATCCTTTGAAGTTAATGCCGGCAACCTAATAGCTGAATCTGGAAAGTTTATTCCCTTATTAGATTTGATCCTGCCTGTCCTGCCCTTCGGTGATATGATCTCTAGTTCAAGGTACGCCTCATTTGATGATCTCACGATTGCTTCAATTTTTCCGTCGTCTATAAACACTCTATGGCCAATCCGCACATGGTCAAGGATCTCGGGATGCGTACAACTGATAGCTGCCGGTGCATCATCACCCTCATCACCATCATCATTATCATCCCAACTATCATTGCCAGAGGCATGACCTATCCTTTTATCTTTGTAAAGGCGCAGCTTATTTCCAGCTTCTACGTTTAGTTCAATTGGCTGTGCTTTTATCGCTCCTACAGTAAAGGAGCACTTGTCATCTTGATCAGCATCATCTATTTGACATTCTAGTTTTGTTCCTTCGTTTAGAAAAGCTGTGTCTTCGATTCCTATCCTCACTCTAGTGGGCCCCGTTCTTTCAAGAACTGTAATGGTGTGTGATCGTTCATCCCGAGCATCCTTGAAGATTATCTTTTGACCTATCTTTAGGCTTCCCAGTCCACCATAATTGGTTTTCGATATTGCTATAGTGAAATTAGATGGCGCTCCATCCACCGTCAATAATACTTCCGTTTGACTAGCCTCACTGTCTAAGTATCCTTCTGAAAAACGGACTGGACGACCATAGATATCCTTTGGGGCAGATATTTGTATGGGCCGAACTTTATGTTCCATTGGGCCAGTTCGAATTTTGGGTCCGGCTAGGTCCATCAAAATGGGACACTTGCTTCCTGAAGTTCTTCTCCCTTTTTGGACTAATTGTTCTTCTGCGCCCCGTAAAGTCTCAATTATCAACTTCCATTCTCTTTCTGTGTTATGAGCGCAATTGATTCGAGCAAGGTCCATCCCATTCTCAAGTAAATGCTGCATCAATTCATTCTGATAGACATCAGAGGAGTCAAGTGTTACCATAATACGTGTACTTCTTCCTTTTCCTACGGGGCCAAGTAATAATTCACTACGTTCTGTCAATAGTGCGCTGCCATCGTAAGAATTAGTTTTGCACAGCCCACTCGCATTTGTGGGAGATGCCGGGATTCCAAAATGCTTGAGAACCCGCTCTATGCCAACAAGTACATGACTCTCTAGTGTTCCTAATGAGGAAAGACCTTCTTGAGCCAATCTTAGCTGTAAATCGGATATATTCTGCTTTCTTAGTGCTAAATAACAGAAAAGGTTATCGCGACTACATAATTTTTTATTGACTTTCTCATATTCTTTTTCTCTTAAAGTAGTTTGAAATTTGTCTTTTGCTTGTTGCGCGTTAAGTATAATATTGGTATATATCTCATTTAGCTGTTCACCAAGCACTTTGAATTCGTCTATTCTGTGAACATTTGACCCATGGTAATTCTCTGTAGTCGACAAGATCCAATCGCCTTGAATATGGGACTATGTAGGCTGTTTCGCTAAAGGTAACAGATGTATCAAGTAACAGCATCCTGAATCTCATTCCACCAGTATTTTTGGTGTTATGTCTTTTACTGCTGTCGATTTTACATTGACAAATTCCCTTATACCAAATTCGGATAACTCCCTTCCAATACCAGAGAATTTCACTCCTCCAAATGGTAATCTAGGATCCGATCTTACCATTTCATTTACTTTTACCACTCCACTACGCATGTCTCTGGAGAGCCTGATCCCTCTCTCAAAGTTGCTAGTCCATATGCTAGCACCTAGTCCAAATTCTGAATTGTTTGCCTCGGTAATAGCTTCTATTTCATTTTCTACTACTATAATAGGTGCAGCAGGGCCGAATACTTCTTCCCTTAACACTTCCATTTGATGATTTACATTAGAGATTACAGTTGGTTCGTAATAGTAGCCGGTACCCTCAACTATTTTGCCACCTAAGAGTATTTCGGCACCCTTTGACTTTGCGTCTGCGACTTGTCTTATCAGTGCTTGTCTTTGATTTTCTCTAACTAACGGCCCTACGGTAGTTTTCGTATCCATTGGATCTCCAACTATTTCTTCTTTGGTCTTTTGCACAAATAATCTTGTGAATTTATCTGCTATTTCTTTCACAACGATGAATCT
>JAATVS010000197.1 GCA_014523695.1 Nitrososphaerales archaeon TH5895 | reverse complement strand
TTCTGTTAACTCTATACAACCCATTATAACAAGTCTTGTTAAGCGCTATAGTTCGCGCTGCTTTTTCTATCCTAGTTGAGTTACGATCAAATTTATCCCTCAAATCATAGTAAGATTTTACAGGTGATTTATTGTATTCTTCTTGGTATTTAGAAAGGATCATAATAAGTTCTTTGACATTAGACTTTATCACATTATATGTATTAATTAGCTCTTTATTGGAGTCAATAAGATGTGCCTCAGATCTCAAAATATTGTTTGATATCATATAAAAGAACACTGCTCCTCCACCTAAGAAAGGCTCAAAATATCGAGCATAAGATTGAGGTATAGCCTTACTTATTTTAGGTAATAACTGAGTTTTACCACCTGCCCATTTTAAAAAAGGGTAACATTTAGTCTCATGCCCATCCAGTATTTTTTCCTGATGCTTCATAATTTATCTCCGAATAACTGAGAACTGAGAATCAGACATGATCATTTAGTTTTGATTTCAATTTTTATTTATCATTATTGATAGAAGTGCAATATTTAATACTTATCTATTCGAATCCGATTAATCTTAATACTTCGATTGTTATTTTGCTAGTTCTGATTATGTTCTATTCATTGTCTGGGAATCCTCCAAATATGTCTAATAAGATTACGTGATCCGCACGAAAGCAATTTCTAAGAATTTAATGTGTAATGTGTAATGAAGTTATGGATAATTATTAAAGAAATACCCATCTCCTAATCCCTAGATTGTATAATTTAAGAAATAGCAGTATGATGAAAGGATTTAAAAATAATGCAGAATATTATCAGTTTGATCATGTAACACGGATTTCAACTAGATAATTAGCTAATATAACCTGTGTTATAATTCCACTTTTAGATAATATAACTTTCCCACACTTGCTAGAGTATTAGTGAGACTTAAAGAGGTAAGGTTCCAATGGTTTGATATACATTTCGCTATAATTAAGATAATCCTGCAGGTAGGCGCACAACACGTTGGAAGTGAATGCATTGATGTTCAATGGCCTATGGAAGGAGAGCGATGAAAATGACTCAGACGATGCGATAATTCAAAATCCGATGAAGAACTATCTAGACAATGTGATGAAGGTTGTCGTGAGTCAATACTCAGAGCCATTCCCTTGGGGAGATATCAGTGTAAAGATACCATTGTGGAGAAGGGTTATCATGAGATTTGCACAATTGCTATGGTTCTAAGCAATTATATCTAATGACGCTATTTATCAAGGAATGACCGAACGAACTGAAAATCCTCTTAATCCTGATCGTCAATCTACAATGATCTCTAATCTTTTTAGGTCAGTAAACAGCGGTACAATCACAATCGACATTGGTAAACAACCCTTCTTGAAGCTTAGAATAAACGAGGGTTATCCAAATAAAATAAAGTTAGAATTTGGACAGAAATTCGTTGAGATGCTTTTGGTAACAGGAATTGAATCGATTTCCGGCAGGACAAGTAACATTACATAATCTGACATTTTGTTAGATTCAGAACAGTTATCACAGTACATTTAGCATGTATTTACTCTAACTCTACTTTAATGCAATTTTTGATGTCTAACTAATTGTAACATATTTCAAGTTCAAGTTCTTCAGTTTAAACTTTAATAATAAGTGAAAGTAACAGTTCAAGTTGAACAACGATGCATACGAACTACTCATGTATATATTATTCCCAATAATATTCTGGTCCGCTGTAACTTGAGATCCGGTTGCATTTTGGACAATTCACCATTATGTCTTCATACGACCAACATTGATGGAAAAAGTTACATATTATTACATAAATAAGAGTATTATGATTTTCAGGAATAATAAAATGTTTAGTGGCCATAAGTATATGGTCAAACAGTATTGACGATGCTCTTCTGCATGTTGATAGTGTTCCAGTTGGTGAAATAATACCAAAAGGAAGCGCTAAGACTTATCTTGTCAAAGGAGAAAGGATAAACGTAGAAGCGACACAAAATGGAAATCTAAAAGGAAGTTACCAGATTAGCATTATTTCATGTTAGTTTGTGCATAAAATACTTCTGATCCAAATGCATCAGCATCCACTTAGTATGACTATCAACATTTATAACGAATCCTGGATAAATGCAGTTTAATCCAGAATAGAGAATTTAAATATTTGTTATTTGTTAAGGGAACAAATTGAGTTCAGAAGGTCCAACATTGGAATCCAGGGAGTGTATCTTTGAATTATCAATGAAGATGACCAACGGACAGCTGAGGAGAATTGGAGAACCGAGGTTATATACCTGTGATTCTCCATCTTGCAAGTCATTCAAAGTAGAGCATAATTTTACATGCATATTAAAAACAAATAAGGAATGTGACTCGAAAACGGCAGCAATAATTGATGGCAGATTAACTTCTGAGATTATCCATGGTCTCATTACAAATGGTCAAGGAAGGGGAGCACATCATGCTAAATTTCTCATTAATGGATCTAAAGATCTAGAGGTTGTAGGAATACTAGCTGGTATAACAAATGCTGGAACACATCATGGTACCGCAGATTGTGAGCCATGTGATGTTAAAGGACACATGGAAGGAAGACTAGTTGGAAGCATAAAAAAAGGACCATTGCTTGGGAGTAG
>JAATVS010000196.1 GCA_014523695.1 Nitrososphaerales archaeon TH5895 | reverse complement strand
CCACTATTATTGCGTTTCCTTTAGAAAAGATCGTGTAGAGCTTTCAAATGATTGTCTCTTTCGTGCAGTTATTAACAGGTTCAAAAGTCTAAATAATTTGTGTTCGGTTATTAGTTGACAATTGGTAATCACGTAAGAATTGTAAATAAACTCCTATACTATTAACTTTGGTGGAAACCATGGATTAGATCCTTTTGCTTTCGCTCCAGATTCAGGTAGAAGCAACCAAATGTCCAACATCGAACTGTAAAGGCTGGTTGCAATTATTCATAAATACAACTTTTGTTGCGATTTCACATTCATGGCATATTATATAGAACTGCTTTAAGTGATCACCACTGCAAACAACTAGCCGATGAATTTCTTTATTTCTTTAATCGATTGCGGAGGTTATCAACAATATTTAATAGATAACTCCAATTCATATCTTCATAAACTTACAACTTGAGATCGTGTGGTAACAAAGAACTAACATAAGCTATCAATTAAAATATCAAATATTGCATTTACTGTATAGATTATTTGTGATGTATCTGAGTAAAAAAACACTTGTTTGACAGCTTCTGGGGCTTATTTGTATAGTTACAAATGACAACATAGGGAGATAATTCCAAACTATCTATTTGAGATTACTAAATTGAATGCTTAGAGTATTTCCATTATTCAAAATGTTTTATTCTATATTATGATTATAAATTAAATATTCTTACATTTATTTGGCAATTAGCTTTATTTACTTGTAATGTGTAATAATAATAGAAGATCGGTTAGCCGAAAAAGTAGGTCGACATCGCTCTGGAGGATCGTGGAAGTTAAGGCTTGTGCGTACTTCGGAAATGATGTATGCTGTCATATGTAGTAGGTTAGCCATCCCTTTAACAAGGATGGAAGTATAGGCATAAGATAGTATGGGAAAACCACAGGACTACAATATAGCCTATCAAAGTAGTCTTGCAGGAAACCTGCGCCTTCGAATGCTAATCGGTCTGTCTGCCTTATAATATCCTCAATGATTGGATTGAGAATAATAGGTAACTTCTGCGTCACTTTGGTACCCATAAATTTCTTATATCGACGAGGCGATTATTTTTTAATTAAAGGATGTGATTTCACCGTTATCTTACATGGACTTTAACCACATCATTCTAATTATTTTCATTATCATTTTCATTTTCATTGTCGTCATTTGTGGAGTCTTCTTCAGCTTGGTCATCCTGTCCTTGTTCCTCTATTGGAGACATAGTTGATGTTGGTTCATCAGCTCCTGCTGTCGGTGATGAAGATAGTGCTGATGATGAAGGAACTATTCTATAAATAATCCCATCGTCATGTGACAATACATACAGATATCCATCTGGTCCAGTTTCTAGATCAGCAATAGGTCCAAACCCCTCACCAAAGATTAAGGAAGATTGCTCATCCTCATTGTCTACCACTAAATCAGGTAGATTGTCAAGAACGAAGGCACTTCTATCGGGGTTCATTCTAAAATAGTATAGATTTCCATTATTGTTATCTCCTACAAATACGTTATTGGAATAGCTTTCTCCTAAACTTGATGATTCTAGGAATTCTATATCGGTTACAGCAATCGGGTCTAACCATGTCAAAAGAGGATCTGCATAATGAGAGCCAGGAAATCTGACTAATTCATCTTCTGTACTGCCGGATGCAGAAATTGGACCCATAATAGTTTGCCACCCACTATTAAACCCCGGCTTTACCAGATTAATCTCATCATTTGACGCTGGGCCATTTTCAGTATCCCAGACATTTTTTGTAACAGGATCAAATGTGAGTCCAAAACTGTTTCTTACCCCATATGCATAGTATTTACTTAATGGATTATTTGGATCCGTGGATAAGGGATTATCTGGAGCGGGTGTCCCATCATTAGGATTTACTCTGAATATTATGCCAGTGTCATCCGGATCTGGACCACCAGGAAAATTCTGAAGTTTTCCATCATGATTTAAATCTCCTATAACTCCGTACAGGTAGTTATCAGGACCTATCATGAGCTTGCCACCATTATGGTTAGGACCAGGTATCGCTGGAAGATCTACTAATAGGGTTGGGTTACCAAGCGTCTGTCCATCCAAACTGTATTTGTAAACTCTGTTTCTTAACTCACCCCCTTCTCCTAATTCAGTGTAGTACAGAAAAACGGTCTGGCTTGCATTTTGACCAGGACCAGAACTAGTACCGCTGCCATTCATAACTGCTATTCCAAGTAGTCCACGTTCGCTATCTGTATCAACTGGTATTTGTAATATCGGTTCGGGTACAAGTTCTCCATTTGAAACTAGTCGAACTTGGCCTTCTTTTTCCAATACCAGGATATTTTCGTTATCCAAGAATGTCATGCTTGTGGGTGAACTCAAACCTTCCACAAATGACTCAACACCCAAATTTGGGTCATTAACTGATTGAGCCAATACAACTTTTGGTTCGTACAGTAACTCTAAGAGTGGGAAAATCAAGCAAGTTAATACAGCAGCCACCTTAAAGGAGATTATTGTAGTTTTAGATGTTCGACCAATGTGTCTACTTACTTTTGTAACTTTCATATCGATTCTTCTTACTGTTTGAAGGCATAGATAAAATAGGTTTCTATCGCAGAGAAATAGGGGAAAATAGAACTTGAAAAAGAAATTCGTAAATTGGAATTGATAATGTCTGGCTTGAAATTATGTTATGAATACGTGTCAGAACCAAAACCGTTACTAAATCCATATTTCTTTAGGAAGGGGACCTATTTGGGAAATTCTAAAACGATATTGTGGTAGTATGTTTAATTATAAAATAAGATATTCTCCTTCTTCCTGTTCTCATTCTCATTCTCTTGCCTATGCTTTTCTACTCATAATTATCAATTAATGTCAAAGATTAACTATAAAAGTATGAATGAATCTAATTTTTACCTGCAGTACTATGGGTTTTCTCTCATTGGGATCGAGGTCGTTGACCACCCTTATGCATTATAGTCGTTAGATTGGGGTCGGTCGGTCGGTCTTGAGCTTTTATGCAAAATATTTGTCTCAAATTATGATTTTTGTGTGCATAACCAATACAAGGAAAACACATTTCAATTGATATCAATTGATAAATAGCCCTTCACAGTAATCTCGAAATAAGGGCATTCTAACATAGAGAAGACTGATCGACTGACATATTGCAGCCACTCGGTATGTTTCAAGACAGTTCGTAAAAGCAGGTAGCAAGATGAGAAACCGAACTATTCCAATTTTTGACTGTAAATTAAATCGCTAGTGATATTTATGCTGAATTTAATTTGAGTTCATGAACACTACTACTACCAGACATCAAGTTCCAGCTCATATGTAGACTAATTTTAATTTCGCTAATGTTATGCAGAGCTTCGTTGAAGGGTATTATGTAAGTCAGATAATGCACCCCAATAAAAAGCGGAAGAAGGAAGTCAAAATAACTAATTTGGAATATGAGATCTTTATGAGTATTGACGCTAAATCTGTTATTATTCTTATTATAGTAACAAGATAATTGATATGTATATGCCCAAGTTTGCGATCATTGACGCTCATTCAATATTAGGACTACGGCCAACAGGTGTTGAAGATCTTCCAGAAGCACTCAAAGCAGCAGGTTTGCATGAGAAATTAGGTGCCAAATACGCAGGTCGTGTTGATCCATCGTCCCCATACAATCCGGAACGTGATAGCAGCACGTTACTACTGAACGCTGAAGCGATCAGAGAGTTTTCACTAGTTCTTTGTAGGACAGTATCAAGTATCTTAAGTAAAAAATTGTTTCCTATAATAATAGGAGGTGACTGCAGTATTGTTATTGCCCCTCTTTTAGCATTGCGCCACTCTGGAAGATATGGGTTATTCTTTATCGATGGTCATGCCGATTTTTACCAACCTGAAGCTTCTCTGAGTGGAGAAGTTGCTGACATGGATCTAGCTATCATATCTGGTAGAGGCCCAGATATACTTACAAACATCGATGGATTAGGACCATTTGTCAGAGAGGAGGACATTGTATTATTTGGATATCGTGATGCAGAGCAATCTACAACCTATGGGAGTCAAGACGTACGAGACACAAACATGCATGTATTCGATCTTTTGGAAGTAAAAGAACTAAAGATTACAAATGCTGTATCTTTGGCTACAAAGGGCTTGCTGAAGAATCGTATAGATGGATTCTGGATTCATCTTGATGCAGATGTTTTAGATGATGCAATCATGCCTGCTGTGGATTATCGTCTGGAAGATGGACTAAGCTACTCTGATCTAACAGAGGTCTTGAAGGCATTGCTTGCAACCAAACATGCCGTAGGTATGACAATCACTATTTTCAACCCTCGCCTGGATCTAGATGGTTCAATTGCAAATAAATTTGTCTCAAGTATAGTTGATGGCCTGTTGGGAAAATCGTAAGAAGCATCAAAGAAAGCTAAGTGGAAGAAGATTACCACTTTGGATGTGAAAATTCTAATAGAAATATGTCTATCTCTTCGCTCGTAGCCATCAAATAACAACTGTACTAGATTCTTCTAGTACTTATATTAGTCATAAATAAGTATAGATGTCTTCTGTAATAAAATTGAATATAGGATGACAAGACAACTCAAACATAGATCCAGATCTGAGATAATCTCATCTATTCTCGAAGTAACCAATGGCAACAAGGCAAGAATTACAGAGATTCAATTCAAGACGTATCTATCATATAACATACTGAAGGAATATCTAGTCCATCTTCTTGAGAATGACCTTGTTGAATATATAGAGGGAGAAAGAACTTTTAAGACAACTCCAAAAGGGATGCAGGCTTTACAGGTGTATAATAAGATGGAAGAACTTCTGATTATAAAATATGAACTCAAATGATGTTAATAACCTGAAGAATAATCATTCAGGCTAACTCTAAAATCT
>JAATVS010000195.1 GCA_014523695.1 Nitrososphaerales archaeon TH5895 | reverse complement strand
TGACGTTACTCTCGTAGGAGTGGGAGGGACTCTTCGAACGATAGCACAGTACGACCAAGATTTAACCAACTACCCTTTGGATAAGATCAACAATTATAAGATGAAAATTGAACACATCGAAGAAATAACAAAGAAGCTATCCGGTATGTCGGTAGCCGAAATCACTGAAATTGTATCAATTGGAAGTAGCAGGGCTGATACAGTCGTCCCTGGGTGTTACGTCATATCCTCGCTAATGAGAAAACTTGGGCATGACTCTGTAGTTGTAAGTACAGAAGGGTTGAGAGAAGGCCTGGTCCTTTCTTTCATTAACGATCCAGGCTATCTATCCTCAGATAACATCCAACCAACTCTGCGTTCTCAAGTCGAGTACATTGTCAAGACCGGTTGCAGGCGCATACCCCCGCCAAGTCGTTACCATAGCTTTCTGGAAACGCTACTATCTGCTGGACTATTAAAGGAACGAGAACTTCAAATCTTGATCGAAGCTATTCAACGAATCCATCAATTTCATAATATACTCAGTACAAATAGTCTATTTTATGCCTTGATTGATGAGGAATACAAGAATCTAAGCCACGGTGAGCTGCTAGTATTATGTCTTTCCATAATATATTCAAAGAAGCAAAAGATTTCAAATCGCTTATTCGCGAAGTACAAGTCAATCCTTCACACGCCACAAAACAAAAGATCGATAGAAAAAATATCTTCGTGTCTCAACTTTATTACTGCAGTCGAAAAAAGTCATGCAACTATACACTACACAGTGTACGATGGAAACATTTTCCAAATCAATCTTAGGTGTAATGATTTGTTCAGATTTCCAAGATTCTTGTTTGAAGAAGCAAAAAAATCCTTAATCTCGTCGTTTGGTATCCCAGTGGAGTACAATATGCAGTCAGATTCCAATGACATCAAGGTGAAGATTGAGGACAAAAGTGTTTCTTGAAGGCAGAAAATGACACAAGTGATTGTGACCTTATCTGATAAAGTCTCCCGTGAATTGAGTCTAGAGACGGACATCTCCGGAGCACCAAGATGGAAGGGCTATGTATTTCCTGAATATTATTTTGAGTGTCATAGCCATTTAGTATTTTTTAAATCAACCATACTAATCACATGCCATTAGGTCAATACATTACTAGAAGTAAACCGATTATATAGATTATAATTTCGTATATAATGTACCATAGAATTCATACATAACCCGTATATTCCAGCCGACGATATTTCTAGAAAAGTGTAAATATGCAAATGCGAACGAAAGGGGCAACAATCGAAAACATTGATGATGCACAAGTTGTAAGGCTTCGAAATCGAACCAATGACAACTTGTTCATCAGACTCTGTGAGCAAAAGGGTATCCGTAATTATGATTAATACCTTGTATAAGATTTCCCAACCTGCTCATACTTATTTTCCTAATCGATCTTCCTAATCTATCTTTGCTTTACAATATGGTATATTGTCGTCTCAGAATACTTATTCAAGCTAAGTTGAATCAAATATTATTTTCTTCTTATATCTGGATCTAAACTGATTTACATCTCATCTTTGAAAAATGATTAAAATCAACTCTCGATTCCAATTTTTCTACTCTTTGAGTTTATGACTTGACGGTAATCTTATGATAAAAAATTATTCAAATAAACCTACAAGAGAGCCAGCTCGTTCATCATGAACTTCCTTATCTCCAAAAGCCCATACTTATAGGTCTAAAAGGAGGTTCTCATCCATTGAGAAGAATCGAATATGCATAGAGAAGACCAGTAAGATTACACACTCTTCTCAAATGGAAACCAGCGAACACTCTTCATATCTCATCCATTCTTCATATTACTATGTTCGAATCCGATTCTTGTAGTTCTTTCGAACCTCCATGGAGATTGTCATTAAACCAATGCCAAACGGTATAAACACAATCCCAAGAAGCATAGACAATGAGGTGTATGGTTCGTCCCCAAAACTCCACTTCATAAATGTGACCGAACCTACAAGAAGTACTATAAGAGGTACATTCATACCCACTGCCAAGGCTGCTATAAGTAACGGATGCATTTTAGCAAGGTGTATTGGCTGTTAGTATTTATAACTATTGGAGATGGCGCAATCACAAAAATGAAAGGAAAAGCATATTGATAATACCTTTGAGACATGAGCGATGATCCAATTTTTTAGTTGACCTTCCAACTTCATATAGTATATAGTCAGCGTGTGGGTGTAGTCATACCCACGGCCAGATTTTAATTCCCCTTACCATACATTGCTTTCTAATTATTGCGCGTGCTCGTTCCACAGCCTCTTGTTCGTCGATCTCTTTACCCAAATATTGCAAGATCAGTTGTTCAAAGAGTTTTTTGGCTCGCTCTTCGGTGAATTCTTTATAATTTGAAAATCTATCTGTTGATGTTCGGCGTCCTTCTTTTTTCGTCTGATAAGGAGCGTCATTATGTCCTTTCATATTTGCATACTCTCTCTTACATTCTGCACAGTTGTCATCAAAGAAATCGGAATGAACTGTGCATTTTGACATTATTGTGAAACCTCATCTATGGTATATTAATGAGCACCAATTTTGCAGCCCATTCGAATTAAGGTGGAAGAAAGCACCTTCATAAATCTAGTGATAAAGCGCTGTCAGATAAACCACAAGTTCTTCTTGTTGGCTGCGGGTTTGATTTAGGTCAAATTCTGATCTGTTCGTATCGATTGTTATTTTCAGCGTTTTTCTTGTTTTGTAACTTCAACTGTCACAATTACCTCATATGCGTCATATGTAACCCAATCATAGAAAAGTCTGGTGGCTGTTATAGGGAATAATACTTCGCATTCATATATTCAAGTCGATTTTCTCACAGCCTCAACTATCTGTTTCAATAATTCCTCCCAACTGTGAAATTAAATAGGGTATTCAAATTATTCCCTTGTATCATGATAGATGCAATCCAAGCACTGATACTCGGAATTATTCAAGGACTGACTGAGTGGCTTCCAATTTCCAGCTCTGGACATCTGGCCTTAGTCCAGCTTGCCATGAATCTTCAAGTTCCAATATTTTTTGATATCGTATTGCATCTTGGTACTCTTGCCGCTGTTATTGGGGTCTACCGACGTGAACTGCTATCGATCCTAAAATCGTTTAAATTTATTCACCAAAGAAATGGCAATAATTCTGAGGTGGAGCTAAAGAACATTAGGTGGGGTAGAAGGTATCTCTTGCTTATCATTCTAGGAATGATTCCTACAGCGTTGATGGGAGTGGGGTTCAGATCAATTTTTGAGGAGTCCTTTTACAGTATGTGGTCAATAGGGTTGGGATTTATAATAAGCGGAGCAATGATAATCGTTACAAAGTTTATCGGCAAGGGCAGGAATTCAATTGGAAAAGTCGATGCAGTTTTGATAGGCGTGGGACAGGGACTGTCCATTTTCTCAAGCATCTCACGAAGTGGAGCAACTATTTCTATTGGGATGTTCAGACACATTGAAAGATCCGAATTAATTACCTATTCTTTCCTACTTTCTATTCCAGCGATTCTAGGGGCAGGGCTATATGACTTGGTTTTTGCAGATAATATTTCTCAGGTTGAGATAATTCGTATTCCAATAGAATCTTATATAATCGGGACCATCTCAGCGGCTGCTGTGGGATACGTGTCGATAAAATTCCTAATTAGCATCGTCAACAAAGGAGAATTCTACCTATTTTCGTTCTATTGTTTTTTGATAGGATCCCTAATACTTGTCAGTCTTATCTAACTAAAAAAGTAAAAAAAATAAATTAGACGTAAGAATAAAGCTTCAAATTTTACAATGAAAGTTTTTCTAATCAAACAATACATTCAATGTTACAACTAAATTTTATTCATATTTGTGACATATAGTTTTTAAGATGCAGCAAAAGAAAGAAACATATTGATTGACTTTTCTAAATTGAAGTACAGGGTAAACTATAACCAGTCTGTGTATAATTTCAAAACAAGGCGGTATGAAAGCAAGGATGCTACTTACAATAGCTACGAGCAGGCC
>JAATVS010000022.1 GCA_014523695.1 Nitrososphaerales archaeon TH5895 | reverse complement strand
ATCCTTGACTGGTTGAAGAACCTTGACAGAGCTCGAGACTTACTTGCCAATATCACTACGATATTTCCAGGCCACGGGGAGCCTGGTTCAATGGAGCTTATCGATTCACAAGAAAGATATCTATTAACTTACATAGATGCAGTAAAAGAGCTTTCGGGTGGTAATTTAACTCTTACAGAGGAAGCGAAAAGAGAACTAACGCAAAGAATGGAAAGGTTCCTTCCTGGAGCTGGTCTAACATTTCTCATTGCACAAAGCGCCGATCCAGTTGCAGCTGAGCTGACAGCAGTGACAACAGCTAAACACTAACATTCTTATACTTAATGGAGAAATGACAAACAGACTCTAGTTCAAGGAGCCTTGTTACTGCACCACCATAATTATGAGAAGTAATTTCAAAGAGAAAAGATTTGCGACTCTAGCTCTGTCAGGAGACACGGTGTTCCCGCAGTGAATCTAAGTGACAACTCTGGAAATTCAGAATGGACAGACTAGCTGTATTGAATAATAACGTTTATTGTCCAGTTGGACATTCTACCGCATACCAGTCTTCATTTTCGACATTTCTTCGAAATATGCTTCCCCAGCCTTTTTAATTTCATCTAGAGATAGATCCTTTTTGTGAGTTGCTAACGACCACAGATGTCCAAATGGATCTCTCAAGTATCCAGAACGGTCTCCATAGAATTGGTCTCTGACAGGATATAATGCTGTAGCACCTTCAGATACGGCCTGATTAAATACTGCATCTACATCTTTAACGTAAACGTACAAGCTAACTGGACTTCCACCAATAGATTCAGGAGAAAGAGCTTTCATCTCAGTAGATTCTTCTGTCAGCATAAAGATAGAATCACCTATCTTGAGATCTGCATGCATAATAGTCCTACCATCAGGTCCGTGCATACGAAATCGCTCTTCTGCATTAAATGCTTTTTTATAGAAATCTATTGCTTTAGCTGCGTTTCTCACAACTAGATATGAGTTGATTGAATGATAGCCTTCAGGAATAATCTTCTGACCCTCACTCATGATTATCATCTGATTAGCATGATGAGATTATAAAAAGTCTTCTTTGTATTCCTTAAATGGCAATGACATTGCTTTAAATTTCCTAAGTTAATATCCTAGTCTTCTACCTTTTCATTGATCCTGTCATTGATTAATCAAAAACAAACGCAAATGCGAATATTGTCGAGCTTTGATTAAGATGC
The DNA here is from genome assembly GCA_014523695.1 of Nitrososphaerales archaeon TH5895. Lineage (GTDB taxonomy): Archaea > Thermoproteota > Nitrososphaeria > Nitrososphaerales > Nitrososphaeraceae > TH5896. The sequence goes on along the minus strand of JAATVS010000022.1, from coordinate 1,055 downwards.
TTGTTAAAATTGATAAATAATTATTCTCCGGCTATTATTTGGTTCTCTGAACTTGTCTACTTCTTCCAGCACTTCGTTTCCACAATGATAGTCACCACCAGGAGCACCTCCAATGTAAGAATTCACAGTGACTTTCGAAAACCCTGGATCATACAATTACGTATGTGTGTTACATCCGTGGATGATTGGTAATGTCGTAGTTAGTCGTAGTTAGCTAGGGGGGCTTTAAAATATCTCATAGTAGAGAGATAGTAGTAACAAAAAAAATAACTGCAGTTATCTCCTGAACCAATTTTTCAGATGACCACTGCTTATTGGATATCTAAATTAAAAGAATAGCCTGAAGGCACCTATCATCAAGTCATCTAGCCCGCAAGCATTCTCATTCCATGAAAAGAAAATCGTCATTATGAATATAAATTCTGTAGACGTAAGTAATAATAGAAGACAGCATCTTCCAGGAGAATTGGAGGTTGGTTGGTTGGTTGGTCCACGCTCATATGCTAATAGGCATATCATCTTCAACATGTCTCCTTCCATCATGTCACTTTCCACAAAAGGATGCTTCTTCTCATTCACTCGTTGTTATGTGTGTGGGACTTCTGGCACACACATATTATTATGTCTATTTAAGGCGTTAGATTTAGCAAAGTTCAGTCTACACAGATTCCTTGGACCGCTACTTTCTTGAATAGGTGAGGAGATGCTACTGTGCTTGCTGGAAATGCAGACATTCTGTCATTCGGGTTCATAACATTATTAACTGCTCTCTTGAAGTGTGCGGCAGATTCCCAAACAGCATAGTTAACAAAGGTGCCGCTCCCGCCAATACCCTTGTATAACTGTGTCGAGATAAATCCTGGTTGCTGCTTAAATTTCTCATTATCTATTGCATACCCCTTAAGAAACTGATCAAATTCCTTAGGATCTACACTGAATTTATTTATCAATATAACTGGACCAACATCTTCTTCCATTTGTGTAAAGATTCCAACTCGTTCATCCATCTCAACTAACTTTGCCATGTCAAACTATGACTTGAAAACAAAATATTT
>JAATVS010000194.1 GCA_014523695.1 Nitrososphaerales archaeon TH5895 | reverse complement strand
GCTAGACCATTAAGGTAGACGCCCATAATGGAGGCACGAAAAGGATCCAACCTGGTGAGAAGACCTGTTACCAATCCTGACAGAACATCACCAGTTCCTCCCACAGTCATTGCTGGAGTACTACGTTTGATTACTGATATGTTAGCGCCAATTCCACTCGCTACTATGTTATATTCACCCTTCAAAATTATCGTAATGCCATATTTTTCTGCCATTTCAATCACGATTGATGTTAATTTTTCCAGGCTTGTCTTCTCCTGGATTTTAGATTGGATTGAGCCTTCCATCGAGAACACGCGTTTGAACTCTCCAAGATGAGGAGTGATTATTGTGTTGGTTCCTGATATATGGGTTAAAACGTCTGGGATCAACGCAGAAGCATCAAGGAGGAGTTTGGTTTGCATACCTTTAAGCTCATTTATCAGATAAATCAGGGCTTTGCTCTTGGCAATGTTCAATCCCATCCCTATGGCAGCTGCATCTGGTTTCTTTGGAAGAATATGAAGGAGATCTTTTACGGAAGTAATATCCAAAGAATCATGTGAAAAGGGGAGGACGATAATGTTCGGTGAAAAGGACCGTAGGGCTAAAGCGTTTTGTTGCGGTACCCCAGTATAAACAAGGTCGACCCCTGATCTGAGTCCGGCCAAAGAACTCAGTAGCGGGGCGCCATGGTATATGTTACTTGCCCCAACCACGAGCATAATCCCATTTTCGCCTTTTCTAGAAGATTTGGATCTGGGCATCATTATTTGGTTTGCAAGCCGGTCACTTATGATAACTCTCTTTGGCATGGACAGACTCCTTATATCATTCTTCGAATAGCACTCCTTCTTTAAATAGCTAATATGTCATGCGATCGAATGAAGGTATATTAGAGATCAACTTTCTTTTGCTGATGCATATTTAATACCTCATTTACAATTTTGGCTCTAATTTCAGTCGAGCTAGCATATTGGGTTGGAGAGCACTTTTTCATCTCCTAGTTAGACAAAAAAACATCATAACAATTGGGAGTATTCTTGAGATCTGATATTGTCATCTATATACCAAAGTGTCGATGATATAATGGTTCTTGACTTAATGCTATTAACTCATCGTCTACGGGTGATCCAACAAGGGCCTTGATCGAGCATTTATTTTGGCTCGTAAAGGGACACAAAATGATTTAAACTATTTGACTGGGCTGAAAATATACTTTTAATCCTGGATTTAATCCATACACATGTTCTCTTCTGGACCTGAACTGGGCCTTGCAGGCATGCAACGTATTATCAGAAAGTCGGGTGCAGAGAGAGTGAGCGACGATGCTGCTAACGAACTACGAATAGTTTTAGAACAATTAGCTGAAAAAATTGCGAAGAGTGCAGTTGAGTTGTCATTGCATGCCGGTAGAAAAACAATAAAACCGGAAGACATACGTCTGGCTGCTAGAAACGTACTTAGAATGTGAAACAGATCGGCGGAGGTCATGTCCTGTTTTTTATAAAAGGTATCTTAGAGTATATGTGCGATTATCTGCCAGCACGGAACGTGTATTTGGTCATGTACCAGATCTTTATAGCAAATTTCATTATGCTGACCCGCATCGGGCCTTCAAGTTTAGATAGTTACAGAGGTTCAAATATCAAACTTGATAAGAAAGAGTCGATTATAATGCAAGGGTGAAAATCTATCACTCGGTTATGTGACGCACATGTCCATCTAACAGATCCTGAGTTTTCTGCTTATTTGAAAGAGATCCTGGCGAGCATCAGAACCATGAAGATGCATGTTTGTTCGGTTACAGTGGATATCACGTCTACGATCAATGGAATTAAGACATTTGGTCAATCCAACAACGACATAGTAACGCAATTCATAGGAATTCACCCACAATTTGTTCAAGAAGTTGATATCGAAAAGTTTGTGGAAATCTTTTCCGAATATTCTGATTCGATTGGAGGAATAGGAGAAATTGGACTCGATCCAACTTATACGCTTAACAAAGGGAATTCATATCAAAAGCAAAAGCAGGTTTTCCACGAGATGCTGGGCCTCGCAGAAAAATCAAACAAACCAATATCTATTCATTCTAGAAAATCTCTTGACGATATTCTAGATATAATAGGATCTTACAATCTGACGAATCTGCTCTTTCATT
>JAATVS010000193.1 GCA_014523695.1 Nitrososphaerales archaeon TH5895 | reverse complement strand
TGGAACCCGGGGTTAATTACACCTAGGCTTGAGTCGCTCATTAGAAGCACTGGCACACCTAGGCGCGGCATGCCAGGCGTGTAACCCGAGCTCATGGGTATCCCCTCAGGGGGATGCGCCCATCCCGGGCTAGCTGAATGACCAGGTATTCTCCTATCAAACTGACAATGAGCGAGAATCGTTCGTCGTCAGTCTTCTGCTCTTCGACCTCACGCACCCGCACATCGGATGGCGAATGCTGTGTAGCTGCTGATCAAGTCTCTTACACCAAGACAGTTTATACAAGAGATAATATTCACTCTACCCAAACAGTTTAATGGTCAGCTGCCTGTGGCAGAAATGATCGAAAGGTCTTTAGTATTGTTGCACAGTAACGACAATCAAATCGTCCGCGTACCATCTTCTGAATAATCTTGAGTCGATCCTGGAAGCTGTCTCTATCCACTGGTTTTATTCTCAAGTTACGATTGCCAGTATCAGAGTTTAAAGCCATCCTCGAATAAGCATTGAAAGGTCAGAAGTAGAATGGCCATAAATTAACGGTGGATGCTTCAGGACTCATAATCGACATCACTAAAAGCTAATTTCAGACGGCTCTTCCTTTTCATCATTAGCATCCCTGCCTCTGAAGGTTGTTAAGTAATAAATGTATAACCTGTGCAACTCGACCTCGAAGGTGAATATCGAAAGTGAAGAGATGGTATCAAGCCGGACCAAGTAGTACTTTAAATACTGACTGGTCTAAATTTATTAATTGTCTGCATTTTGCTTGACTGGGCTACTAACATCTTGTTTAATTGTTAAAGCAAGTACTTTGAATATACTGCCTCCAGGGACTGTAAAGAATGAGGCTACTTTTTTTGCCATGTTAGGTCTACTGCTAGCGCTAGTCGCCATCGCGTACATACTTCGAGTGCGTAATAGGCGTGAAGCTACTGATACATGACAAATCACCAGTGGTAAAGGAGTCTGCTTTTCACTGATGAAACATCGGTAAAATTCATATACTGCTTTCATCGCGCTTAATGTCATAAATGGAGATACTCCAAGACAGAAATTTGGGAACATATTTGTTTGATAAATACTGTACTAATCCAAAAAATTGGAAGTTTTTGATTAGTCCTTCATACCATGATGATGGTTTCTTTGATGCGACGATTTCAAACCTCGATGAGGTATGGCAAATCAAAGTGGATTCAATCTACAAACCTATCCCTATAGTAATTGGAACCAAAATAGATGCGGACGTTACCATGGTGTATCAACAGATCGAATCGGCTCCATTTGGCTACAGAAAGATCGACCCAGATTCAATGTTGAAGATTTTACTTAGATCAGTCGACAAAACAGATACTCTGAAGCCAATTGAACGACCAAATACCAATCTAATTAATGTATTAAATTCAATCGAACCTGTTATACCATCTCAGCAAGGAAGTTATGCTTATGGTCCATTCGCATTTTCAAATGTGAGTCCTCTTATGAAGAGTGATCAGCAAAAAAATGTCAGCGAAAAACTGTCGCGAAAATTGAGAGAAATATTGAAAGATAGATATTCATTATATGGATAAGTGAATGTCGTCCCCGATTCAACACGCGAATAACAAATTGATTTGATACCAATCAAAGCGAGCTAGAATGAAGCATTGTTTTAAGTCAATTTGCATAGGAGTCTGAATTCTATGTTATTTTGGGATCCGCTTTTTGGAATGTAATGCCTTATGAGGAGGCTTCCTTAACTCAAATGAGGTTTTTTCAACGAATGGTGAGGAAGCTCAAAGGGTCGCCAAAAGCATGCAGACATTCATAGTGGACTAATAGCGAACTCGAAAACTCGAAACATCATTGGACAAGAGGCTTTGATTTCACTGAAAACATATGGTTGACTTAAACTTATGGAGCAGGGGGAGGGTTAAACACAGAGTTATAGTATTAGATCCTATTATAGTTTAATAATGGCCTGGGGGAAATCGATTCGTTATTAAATATTAGTGCATTTCCTAAAGATTGGAAAAAGTATTTGACAGAATACTATTCAATATAGTATCGTATCTGGGAATTTTGAACTGACCGATAACTAGTAAGCCAAGAAAGATGAACAGTAAATTGGTTACAATGGAGCTAATGGGTTAGAAATGGACCCCAGTCAAAAATGTTTTTGGACTTCTAGGCAATAGGCATAGTTTCGAAATAACTGAGTTTACCTCGCAAAATAAATTGAATTGTACTACAGTATAGATTATTAAAAGAAGAATTTTTTCACAGAATCCATGTTTGTCCGATGTGCATTCTTTTGTAGGTTTATAGTATACCCTTACAAAAGTATGATGTTATTAGTCTAGAGTACATTAACCCTCAAGATATAAAGTCTGCGAATTTGTGTAGAGAAATATCTGTATCAGATTAGAGTTCAAAGGGGGCTCATATTAATCGCGGAACTGTTTCCCACTTACATTTATAAATCAATATGCTATTCTTTGAATTGAACGTAATATTGTGTAACCCATGCAATTTCAGTAAAGTTGTGATTTTTAACAATTCGTGCTATCCTAATCTGATACGAAGGTAATCAAAATGGATAGCCCTCGATCGGCAATTCTTATTACCTA
>JAATVS010000192.1 GCA_014523695.1 Nitrososphaerales archaeon TH5895 | reverse complement strand
CCTTGCCATCAGATTCAAAATCAAGTGATTCGTGGACTTCCTTCAAAGGCAGTAGCCAGAGAACAGGTACATCCAGCTCTGCTTTTTTGCGCAAGCCGACCTTTAAAACTATGATAGAGTTAGGCCCCATACTATCTTCACCGGTGTCAGACAATGCATCAGTTTATGTTTGCACAATCACCGGTCGGATATATAGAATTGAAATAAGCGGTGCGCTTATAAAATGGCATATTAATACATCCAGTCCAATTGTTTCAACTCCCTCGATCTACAAAGGGCTCCTGATAGTGGGAACCTTTTCAAATTGGGTCGGCGATGCAGCCGTTGACATTAAGCATAGTAACGTCTGTGCATTTGATGTTCAAGACGCATCCGAGATATGGAAGTTCAAGTTGCAAAAGGGAGTATTTTCGTCAATCTGTTCTATCCATGATATTCATGTTTTTGGGTGTTTAGACGGAAAGATTTATGCGTTAAACAACGATGGGGATGTCAGATGGCAGTTTACCACAGGTAGTGAGGTTTGGTGTTCACCCTCGTCTGATGGAAACAGGGTCTTCGTGGGTTCAGATGATTGCATGTTATACGCATTGGACCTGGACGGCAATATGATCTGGAAGACGGAACTTAACGGTAAGATCAGATCCTCCTCTCCTTGTCTATCGAATGATAATGATGACGATTGCGATGATCTCGGATTTCCCTCTGTTTACATAGGAACTCAGAGCGGCAACCTCTATCGAATAAACAAAGATAATGGTGCTATCCTTTGGTCTGCACATTTAGAATCTCCTTTGCTGTCCTCACCCTCCAAAATTCACCAGCATATTTTGGTGGGAACCTCTGACGGTCACCTGCATTGTGTAAGGTCGACTAATGGTTCATCAATCTGGAAGTATAAGACGGCGGGTAAGATATGGTCCTCACCCCTCCTCACCGGAGGCCTGAATGTTTTCGTTGGATCGCTTGACTCCCATATATACTACCTAGACATCTTGTCAGGCCAACTACTTTGGAAGTTCCCGACAATGGACATGATAGACTCATCGCCATGTCTTGCTGGTGAAATGCTAATTGTCGGTTCTAGAGATGGATATTTGTACTTCTTTGACCAAGGAGATATGATTTCGTACATATGGTAAGGTCGATGTATCTAAAAGTAATTGATCGTGAAAATGTTCGGCGAATGTTTTCTTCGTCAGTCCATCATTTAGCCCTTCAAATAACTCGTTATCTCTATTCGGTATGATAGAAAATGATCAATTGGTGACACCAGTAAAGATTAATTATCTGGGTCTGCTCCCAACAACATAACGATATGAGCGATTGGGACCTACTTACGCCAGGTATAGGCCTTACTTCGATAGGAATAGTAGGAGTAGGAATCTCTCTTGCAGGTATAGCCAAGACTTTCATCGACGGAATGCATGCAGTGTCTTTATTGACACTCTTCATTGGTTTGATCTTCCTTTCCGCCGGAATCTTTAAGGATGGATTTCCGAGAAGTTCAAGGTCCAAATCAGCAACATTTATCACGTTAGGATTTCTGGTTACATTTGGCATTGCAGCGGCTGTAACTGTAAGCACCAGTGTGCCTAGTATATTTGCCTACATAGGATTAATGATGGTAATAGCAATCCCTGCGACTGTGATAATAGTGGCATCTTACAAAGAGAGCCCGTATGTAAAGGCTCTAAGTGTGATATTCATCGCCGCAGCAGTTGTAGGTGGAGGAACCTTTTACATTTTTGGTTTGGTTTCTCCAAAGGTGCCTTCTGAACAAGATGCTGTTCAAGGGCAACAGGGAGCAGGAAATACATCCTCAGCGAGTGAGAATCAATCAGCAGTGGAGGCTGGAACTTCAGGGAACGCTACTAACGCTACAGCATCTAGCTCTGGACCGATTGTAAGCGTAAGTATTCCCCCTGGTGCCTCAGCGCAAGGCAATCCCTCCTATGACCCCGCCGTCCTCAACATATCGAAGGGCGACTCGATTGAATGGACAAATAATGACAATGTTCCTCACACCGTGACTAGTTCTGTCGATGAGGGGCAGACTTTTGACTCTTCATTGGTAATGGCAGGCGATACGTTCCTTCTTCAAACATCAAGTCTAAGTGAGGATAGGTATGATTACTTCTGCACCTTGCATCCGTTCATGAAAGGGAGCTTCGCCTTTGAGGGGACCAACGATACTTCAAATAGCAATCAGTCCAACTTGAATTCTACTACTGTTACAAATGTTTCATCTACCAACGTCAGCTCGCAGCTAACGTTAATGCAATATTGGGACAGTTCATTGCTCGATGTAGATTATACATCTACGACCCTCATTACTAACCATGTCATGTTGACATCAAATTTGCTGCCTACTCGTGCTAATCATCTTGCCTTTAATTATTTATGATTTGACTATTAGAGATCACTTCATTTTATTCGATCATTGTACCTTTTGATAATCAGTATCACCATTTCTCAAGAGCACCTTCGCAGACTTGAGACAATTGCAAAAGAGCGCTACCCTGCTGAAGCGTGTGCACTACTAGAAGGGAACACTAGATTTGTCGATAGTGAATCAAATGAGGTAGCCAGTGTCCGGGATATTGTCCCTATGCGTAACGCCGACGAGTCAGTTTATACCTTCAGAATCGATCCAAATGAACTATTAAGTGCATACAAAGAGATCAGCTCTCGCAAGCTGGAAGTGGTCGGTATATTTCACTCACATTCCTCAGAAGCATTTCCTTCTTTAACTGACAGGAAATATATGGAGCTTAACCCTGTAGTCTGGCTAATTTATTCAACGTTGTCAAACAGCTTTGCTGCCTATATTCTTGACAATATGATAATTAAGGTCAATCTAAAATCCTCCTCTCCGCAACACTCTTCATAAAAAAGACACCTATCTTCTAAGGCCTAATCCTTTCTGCGTCTCTAGGATACAAGACTACTTCGCGAACATTTTGGGAGTTTGTTAAGACCATCATAAGTCGATCAAAGCCTAATCCCCACCCTGAGTGAGGTGGCATGCCCCATTGGAATGTTTTCAAATGGTCCTCAAATCCTCTGGGATCTAGCCCCTGTTCGACGATCCTATTTTTCAACTTTTCGGGATCATGCTGTCTTCTGCCTCCTGAAACAAGTTCGAGGTATCCATACTGAAGATCGAAGGAACAAGATAGCTCCGGGTGTTTTTCTTTCTCATGGATATAGAAGGGCTTGAGCTTCATGGGCCAATCCGTAATGAAATAAAATCCTTTGTGCAAATCACCAAGTTTTCGCAATGCAGTGTCAGAAAGGTCGTCGCCAAAGGACAAAGATTCCCCGACGCCTTTTAATTCGTTTATAGCCTTTTCATAGGTTACTTGCTCTATTTTCAATGCAAAGGTATCAGCTCCAATATTATCTGAAATGCCAAATATTTCTTCCATTCTATGGCCTATTTCGTCCTGGTTGGAGCTTGCGACAGTGTGAGGCTCCGCGATCTTCTCCCATGTCAATTTTAAATCAGCAGTGCATTGCTTTAACAGATCATAGATTACTTTTCTCACTAGATCTGCAACAATTTTCATTACGTCGGTATAATCAAGAAATGCTGCTTCCACGTCCACACTCGTGAACTCTGCTAAATGCCTCACAGTATGAGATTTTTCTGCCCTGAAATATGGACCTATTTCAAATACACGCTCCAAGCCTACCGTTAACTGCTCTTTATAAAGCTGTGGACTCTGGGCTAGATATGCATTTTTTCCAAAATAATCGCATCGAAATAAATTCGCTCCGCCTTCCGTAGAAGTTCCAATGATCTTGGGGGTAGTTACCTCCATGAATCGTCTCGACCTAAGGAAATCCCGTATCGACTGTAGCGCAGTAGAGCGTAGTCTAAATATCGCTGAAACTTTGGGGTTTCTCAGGTCTAAAGCTCTTGAATCAATCCTCTTATCCGTGGAGGATTCGACACGTCCTGTTGGATCTATGGGGAGAGGATGATTAGCCTTTGACAACAGGAAAATCTTATTTGCCTTGATTTCAACTTCTACATTTTTCGCTTTACTTCTCTGAACTTTTCCCTCTACGAGAACGCAACTTTGTCTTGGGATCATCCTTATCTCACCCAACATATCGCCAGCAACTATGACCTGCATGATTCCTGTAAAATCTCTCATCGATACAAAGCCCAGTTTCCCAATGTCTCGAACATCTTCAATCCACCCTGCTATACAGATATCGCTGCCTACGAGATCATTGCTTATACAGTCTGCAAAATGAGATCTACTGATGCTTATCTTCTCTGACATGCGTTAACCCCAAATTGTGTTAATTTGATAGCGTTTCAAATTCTACTATGAGTTCGATTTTCTTAACCGCTTTGGCAACTTTCCTGATTTTTTCAACATCAAGTGGCATACTTGACCTCTTCACAGATTCTTGATTTACAACTACCCTTGTCAACTTATTACCGTCAGGTAACCAGATTAAATTCATATTCAATACTCGGCGAGGGTAAAAGAGGTTTTCCATGAATCTCCTATCTGTCCCCTCTGCTTCTACAAACCAAATATTGGCATTGAACTCACCTGCAAATTTTTGTACAATAGCAGGGTTACTTCTAATGGTAATGATATCTGAAGTTCTTAGGAAGAGGATATAATCGTCATCGACCTTGTGAGAACCAACTAGTGTAAATTTGCTGATCTCTTGGTCCTTTTCGGCCAATTTTGCGAGTTTGATAGAAGAAAAGACGGCTGCTTGGTTTAGCTGCCCGGAGTTTAACTTTGCATCGCACTTCGAACACAGGATGCCGGTCTTTGCATCAAACAAGCAAATAGGGGTCTTCAACAGAAACTTTGGTTAATTATCATTTCTGTTATATAACCTGTTGGCAAGGTCTGTCGTGGTGGGGAGCCATTAAAGAAAATATCTGCTATTGTGGTGAGTTCCTTCTTAGTGTTACATCCGCAGTCAACCCCTTGTGTCTTGTCGCAGATTTCACAACCTAGTGCACTAGCTAATAGTAATGATGCTTAACACCCAACGACTCAAACTCTGCCAGAGATAGAGGTTGCTATTTTCATTCCCCGAGCGTGACTCTTTTTTGAAAAAAAGGCATTGTTTCCGTTCCGCGCAGAATTAAAATAGTAAGAAAAGATGTACGGTTCATATGACGCTGAACTCTGGTATCTAATGATTGTCGGAAGGTAGGCCAAAATCAAATGACTCGATGCGCATTCTAGATACTAGATTGAAAGTAGAAAACCTTCGGGTTTACTATTTCACAAGTCGAGGTAAGGTTAAGGCCGTCGATGACATTTCATTTGAGATAATTGGAAATGAGTCAATTGGCATTGTAGGTGAGTCAGCCTCCGGGAAGAGTACCCTAGGGGCTGCAATCATACGTTCGGTAAATCCTCCCGGAAGGATAGTACAAGGAAAGATAATTGTTAACGGAAAAAACGTTCTCGAGTTAACGGACAGTTATTTTAATCGTGAAATGAGATGGAAAAAAATAGCTGTAGTTTTCCAAGGTGCTATGAACAGCTTGGACCCCGTCTACAGAATCTCCGACCAGTTACAGGAGATAATGCAAGAGCACAAGATTAAAGGAGATTTCGAACAATTAATCTAT
>JAATVS010000021.1 GCA_014523695.1 Nitrososphaerales archaeon TH5895 | reverse complement strand
TGTTTTCTTATCAGGTACAGGATGATTTGACATAACTATAATATTATGAACCACATATAAAAAACTATTACCATAAAGAGAATTAATATATTAGTATTTGTATTTCAGTCTGTCGCTGCTGACCCAGCCGTATATTAAACATCCAACAAGCTATTTAGCAACTTATCTCTAAAGATTTTGGAAATGTCACAACTCTGTAGACTTTATCTTATAAATTTTTGAATTTTTCGTGCATTATATGACTGTATTGCATCTAGTATTAAATGCACTCACCATTTCTACGTGATACTCATCTGCGTTAACAACTATAATATTTGAATTATGTGAGACCATATATAGAATCATATATAACTGTGAGTCCACAAATAGAGTATAGAACGCGAAAAGCTGTGAAGAGTGGGGGGGAGTAGACGAGACGGATAATATTCAAAAATTAGTATATGATCATAATAAGTGTGCAATAGAAAAGAGAACAATAATGATATGTGAAGATGAACCAGATGTGCTTTTATCATTTGAGCAAATGCTCAAGTCAGAATTTAATATAATCTCGGTAGATTCGGGTGAAGAGTGTATTGAGAAGTATGTCAAAGAAATAAGCCGGGGCAATAAGATACATCTCATACTATTAGATTATAAACTGAGTGACATGAGGGGTGATTCTGTTGCTCGCAAAATAAACGAATGCAGCGAAACCAAAATAATTCTCATTTCAGCGTACAATATAGATGATGTAGTCATTAAAGAATTAGTAAGTGGTAGTTACATATCAAAATACATACTAAAACCGGTCGATACAGAATGCTTAATCAATCTAATTGATGAAATCGTAAAAAATTAGAAACATCGCGTTTAGACATGTCAGTTTCCACTATACCAGGAGCAATAGCGCTTATTCTGATTCCAGATTCAGCATATTCTAGTGCAGCTGATTTGGTCAGTCCAAGCACAGCATGTTTGCTCGCGCTATAAATTAGCAGTTGTGGAGATCCGCTTACGCCTAACGCAGAAGACATATTTACTATTGTTCCACCTCCGTTTCTTTTCATCTGCGGAATCTCATATTTCATACACAACCATACACCTCTTACATTTGCGTTCATGATTTGATTGAAAACTTTTGATGTCTGTTCCACTAATGGTGCCATCGTTTCCGCTATACCAGCATTATTCAATACGTAATCGAGCCTACCGATTTGATGTGACAAGAAAATAATCCATTACTGATTACCTGATGCTATTGACCAGGGCTCCGTATCATTTTAATTATGAGGTACTAATTAATTGACAACTATAACTTCTGCTTAAAGAATATTCTTCTGGGATAAGCATCACTAAATAGGATTCATTCTTTATACTGAAAAAACCAAACGTCTTAAATCGAGTATAACTAAGATAAGAAAGTAGCTCGCCTTCCGAAGTAATTAATTGCTCTGATGTTTCTATGGCATTCAATATCGAAGCATTTGAGACACTGGATCGAATAGACGGATGACTGCTTATGGTCAGAACTGCAGCCATTTGGGTCATATTAGAATCATCATAATCAAGGATGATCGATTTTTTGACTGTAGATGGGCCATCTTGTTCGACTGTTACCTTTAGCGTATTTTTCCGATTTGAAAATTGTGGATTTCCTTATCATTGTGATCATAATTCGCACTATCTTTAAAGCGATCTTGTTCGCAACTTGATCCTACCGACCCTTGGATCTGAAGTGAAATCAATTTCATTTTCTTTCCATTGGACCAGATTTTCCTAACCCAGGTCTGAAATACTGTCGGAAAACCATTGTTTTCGTTGTAGTTCAAATATTCAATCCGTTCTTGAGGAGACTCGGTTGCCGTAGCATATCCGCATTGGATAAACCTGTGATTGAGTAGGAGGACCATTGGACACAATTTTGTATGGGAAAATAATAGGTTTTATGAAACAACAATTTGGACAGACATAACCACCTATACCGAAGATATCTTCTCCAGGATAGCTAAAAGGCTGCTGGCGAATTGGATAAGAATTATTCGGGATGGATAAAAAAGGCGATGATGACATTGTTTGATTTGCCGCTTTTTCGGCAATCCTGTCTATCATTTTCTCTTCGACTTTCTCCTGAATCCTATCAAAAAACGATCCTTTCGTTTGTTGGTCTTCAGGATTTCGAACATCATAAGGAGGTCTTGTCCTCAACGGATTAGAAACTATGTAATACGCTCCAGCCGCCAGACCAGCGAGATACTCTACGAATGAGATAACACGTGCGTTACCATTATGTTTCTTTGGATTATTTATATGATGTTGGACGCTTTCTCTCCTTCCTGACGCCATACCACATGCGTTACATGCAAAATTCATTTTATTACCCATAAACTTTTCTCTATATCTTTTGAATAGAAAGTCTTACTTATACTTTTTCCCTCTATATAAACTAATGACTAAACATCTCTTCGTAACGGTGGGTTACGCAGCTTATATCAACATTCTCATATTCTTATTCGAGTGTCGGTTACTCACAGTCATGACTTTTACAATAACTCGCGTGGGTGAAATGAGTCGAATTTGTCTACTTTACATAATTGCATATCTGGTACATTGTTGGTAGAGATTCCTTCGATGATGCACTGGACTTAAGATCTCGTCAGGTTTAGCTTCTTAGACTGCAACTTTCCTAAAGACGGGGGGGAGACGCAACTGTGCTGGGGGGATAACTGGATAGTAAGTCCTGAATGTCAATATTACTAGGGGCCTTCTTGTACAATGATGTAGATTCCCAAACCGCATAGTTAACGAATACTCCACTCCCTCCAATACCTTGATGAAGTTGCGCAGAAATGCATCCAGGCTGGCTCCTAAAATATGTAGCATCCTTTTCCCAATCCATTAAGAACATATCAACTTCATCTGGATTTACATTGAATTTATTCACTAAAATTACCGGTCTACCAGTGTCCTCATTCATTTGTTCAACCAGTGTTACTTGTTCATCCATTTCAGCTAACTTTTCGGGTATTCCTTTTACTAATTTTATCATTATTTCTCACTCGCAAATTGTCAAACCTAGTTTGATTTTTAGATCATCTGAAGGCATCTGCATAGTCATTTGCAAATTGAGCAAATGTTCTCGGTTCCTTTCCAGTTACTGCTTCAATTGCAGAAGATATCTGTTCTTGTGTGCCGCCTCTATAGAATTCATACATTTCCATGATTACATTTATCCACCAATCACCTATACCCGAGAATTCCTGTCTGAATTCTTCTTCTGATACACTTACATAATTTGTTTTCTTACCAGTTGTTTTGGAAAGTTCCTCAGCGGTTTGGTAGTACGATAGTACTCCTGGGCCTGTAATTGTGTATATTTTTTCGTTGTGCCTATTATCATTTCTGTCTTCGGTAAGTGCTTTCACTGCCACCGCTGCAATATCACGAACATCAATAAAAGAGGCTCTTAGATTTCCTGCTGGTAGATAATATTTCAAATATCAAATGGATATATACAACTTGAAGTATTGTACCTTTGATATGAAAGCTAAAGTCTTGGCTATACCTATAATAGCAACAGTTATTTTGATAGCCATGATTGGTACTATGTCCTACTCGGCACAGGAAGTAAATGCGCAGAATATGACAAAGATGGAAGATCGTGGGGACTTCGGGAATATACTTCGGGTATGCACGAGAAGATGTTGATCAATGGAACGATTAATCTTGAACAAACTATTTTCGAAGCAATCGGCTCTAAGATTAATACTACGTTGACTCAAGCCATAACTACTGCCGAACAGACAATAGGTAACAACTCATTTGCGTTGGCGGCATTTGATGGACCACATGGCGCCTACCTGGTATATACAATAATCCTTGGTACTCCGGGAATGGAATTTCATAATGTTATAGTTGATCCTGGAACTGGACAAGTATTAACTTCAGAAGAGATATCTGGAAAGGAATGGATGAAAATGCAGCAAATGCACCAGATAATGCTAGTGGTGGTGCTAACGGTCCTGGTGGAGGCGGAATGATGATGATGGGAGAAAGTGGTGAACCAATGATGAAACATGATCGCGCTTGGAAGTAGTCACAAGTACCTTGGTAGATGAAAGCACGTTCTAAACTCTATTTTTTTGTGTTGATTTTACCCTAAGCAAATGTGTAGTTCTAAAACAAGGAATGGCATAATTGCAGCAGTTAGTACTAGTTGGGGTTAAGTCGAGTCATTATTAACTTATTGATTTATTTGTTGATTTTGAATATCCCCCTAATTCCTCTTCCATTCCTTTAACATTTAATGCTGAGGGACCCTTTTCAAGTAAAGCAAACACCCTCCCTACTATTTTCTACTTAGTACTTATTTTGGCATACCCAATTTAGGCATTCTGTCTTCTGAGAGATTTGGCATCACTTCAAAGATCTACGGTTTGATTTTTACCGTCCGCAGTAATCATCACGAATTCAAATGCATACCGTGTTGATGCCATGAGCCAACGACAGATAGACAGAATTAGTCAACACGTCGTGCCAAAGTCAACACGTCGTGCCAAAGTCAACACGTCGTGCCAAAGATGGGGAAGAAACTATTCGCCTAATCAGAAAAGCTGAAAGCGACGGCTTGATGAACTCTGAATGAACACACCCATAAGGCAAATCATTCTGAGCGTTCTGAATGTTCAAAATGTTCAGTATTATATCAATCTGCGGCTAAGCAAGTACGGTAGTAACTCAAATACCAGATAAATATTGACACATATTGATTTACAGCAAAGTCACTCGCTCTACCTGATCCATATGAGATTGTATTTAAGGCAGCCAATGCTAACCGATAGAAATTGGAATAGTATAACTTTACTATTTACAGGCATGTGTTGGGTTTAACTCTTGGAATTTTATTATTCCCGATATCATATCCTTCTTGTCGGAGATATTTCAAAGTTAATTTATAAACCAATTCGTCGTGGCCTGCCGTATCTAATACTCGTGTCCATGAAACCTCACCATTTCCTAATAGTTCTTTTGATAGTACTCGAGTATTTTCTCTGGCTTCTTCCTTACATTGCTCCATCGTCTTACCATTTTTATAAGCATGAACACGGCTATCACAACTATTAACGTGATTGGTTTTCTCCATAGGTATACAACTAACATTGGAACTAATGACTAATAATAGTATATATTCAAGAAGAGGGCTCTTCAATACTTCGTTCTAATATCCTCACCGATATTCTTAAATTTCAAATTTGTATGTGCTGGTCCTAGTGGGTAGATTCGTTCTTCTGGGGATTTACTCTGTCAATCATTTCTGCTAATTCAACACCCTGGGGATTTGATAATACATCTTTGATCCATTCTCTACTGGGCAGATCGTAGAACTACCCTCCTCTTTTCCTTGTGGTTTAACCTAAAGCATCAACTGGATTGATGATAGTCACAGTAGCAACATGGATTCTTCATAAACATGAGCGTTTCACCGAAATAATAATACTCTACTAAAGAACAAACAATGGCACTAAATTTAGCAAAACAATATAACGTAGTCAGTACATCATTGCAATAACTGCACTTACGTCTAGACATCTAGATCCCATTCTGCATACCTACGACCGCACTTGTAGCAGTGCCAGTATGTTTTATCATCTTCCATATCCCAGATACGCTCCATCTTCTTGTTACCACACTTAATGCATTCTGGCATATCCTTTCATGCACGTCCTAGCTTTTCTAGTAATCATTTTATATCATATATAGTTTATACGCTGCAGGCTTTAAGTCACTACTAAAAGTCTTGCTGTCAATCCGTCAAGTGGACAGGTAGCAACAAACCAGGTTGTACTATTCCTGAGCCTCCTACCTATTTCTAATGCTGTTTTATGATATATTATGCCCGACACAATATAAGCCCGTCCATCCAATTTGAGAAATTGCTAATATCGCTGAGGAATCCCAAATTAAAGCGCTTTAAAATGCGCTATTGACTTTAATAAAATTCGCACGAATGGTCTCCCGCTCTGACTATATTTAGATTTTTACTTGAAGAGAGTGGTTGAGATTGTTAATAATTTTGCCGATACCTTCTATGTAGTATGTCAAAAGACTCTACCAGAATATACTGTAAGAAGCAATAACCTAAAGAACTTAACAAAGGTTATTGCAAGATATATTGATATGTCCTAACAACTCAGCTCATAATAAAACTCTTTTAATTGGCAGAAATGTAATCAGTACGCTCTTCTGTTTGAATCTTCTTTTAAGTCTCTTAACATATTCTTCGAAGAAGATTATGGATTCTTTGTTAAGTGAGGCAACTACATAAAATCCTGAATTAATATCGGCATATTCTTTCAAATCATCATCTATCCACAAACCTTCTGATGGTATCAATGTAGTGCAACCGCCAAAATGTTGTGCTAATTCCCGTTCTGTATTAGCAAATTTTGACTTCTCTATTGGTTTTCCATCGTTATATGATAATGGTAATAAGATTTCTACACGAATCTTATTTGGATTAAATTTCAAATCTGATAGCTAATTAATTAATTATTTGTTGTCAATCTTGTATTTGATGTTTCTACTATTGAGCAACTCACATTGGGAATGACTTACTATATATTGACCATTATCTAAGCCGTGAACTGGTTTACCAGAAGTCATCAAAGCGTAAAAGCCGTCTATTCGGTCTTTTTTAGTCTCGAAGCGGATCCGGACAGGTTTCAAACGTTCTAGATAGTCGCTGGAGTCGGTAGTCATGACCTATAATATGATCTTCCACACTGTTTCATATTTGTTTTACTGGGTAGAGTTGACTTTTCCACCAAATCCAGACGCCTTCGGTTTAATTAATCATCTGTAGTATTTGTTCGAGTATCTATTCGCCCTTCGACATGTGGACACTCTTACCTACCTCATTTGCGGTAATTGCTGGTTCTCCTAGACAGGTTGCTATCTCAAGAACTCTAGAACCTACTTTGATCTCTGCAAGGTCTTTTAACCGCCCAGTAACTTTTTCAGCACCTTAATCGATTGACTTCTACCACATTTGCCTGTTAGTAGCTAGACTATCCCAAATCTGGCGTTCTGCTTCTTTGTATTGTTTTGAATCTAGTGTCGACAATTAATCTCATTATCTAATTGAAGTATCTTATATGAAAATCATTTTTTTTGCAATCTAAGTATCACACGTCACGCCTTGAATAACCAAGGTCTTAACAATCTAGTTAAAAGAGGCATTATCAAATAAGTCATTGATATGACCGTTATCGTAATAGCAATAACAAACCTCATAGAATATGGGATGAATAGCATCTCGGTAATAGAATGGATTTGGGGAACTAGAGTTAGCAATAGAAGAGAGATAACAGGAATAGTAACAATTACCATTTTATACCGTGGTGGTGAAATT
>JAATVS010000020.1 GCA_014523695.1 Nitrososphaerales archaeon TH5895 | reverse complement strand
CAATCATGTTCTAAGCCAGGCTCGACCTGCAATGATAAGGACTATGCAAATGATATGCCTCCTTCAAACTTAAGAGCATTATGACTACTAAGACTACTAGGAGCCAGGTCCTGAACAACCTGCTACCATAACAAAAAGAATACCTGACAAAGGTGCACCTGATAAGATTAGGGTTACAAAAGAAGTCCTAGATTCAGCTGGAAAACCTATTGCAGAGGAAGAATGGTACTTTACTACGATTGTCAGAGATTTGTGATTTTATCTCTTCAATTGGTACTCGGTCAGAAGATAGAAGATGAGCACTAGATTACTAGCACTATTGTGGAAAGAAACATAGGAATTAATGTTGCATGGGAATGCATACAGAAATGTAGGAGTTATTGCTCAGAGAAACAAAAAAAGGTATTCATCCTAATCATAAACAAGGAAGAGTGAATGATACTAATAAAGTTAGACCCAAGGGGAAGATATTGATTCATAATATTGGTTTCCAGCTATTAATCATCGTGATATGAAACTCGAATGAGAATGTCAATCACTATCTCCGAGGAAATGGTAGTGGTTGTACTTATCTAGATAAATTACATTTTTGATTACCTACATGTGGTACAGTTGCTGCTTAATCCTAATGTTCCGTTTTGTTTGTTTGTACTTAACTTTTCCACGTGTAGTAAGCCTTTCTAGAGAAGCTATAACTCTTGCAAATGATAGATACAGTATGACCAGGCCAGGCAAGGCCACACCATTCCTTTTCGTATATAGGATTAGACTCGTATCTAATTTCTATCTGGATACACTTACATAAAGAAGGAGTGACTGACTGACTGCGGGTGGTAATAGTAAATGGGAAGTTAAGTATTAGAATGAAGGAATGAGATTTACCCTTTTTGTATAGTACATAACGATACAGATGAAAATAGGCATATAGTAATGCATTGTCACTTAATTTTAGCTGTCACCTTTCATCGTTCATATTATCTTTCTCGCATGTTTGTGGATATGCATGAAACTTTGCAGGGTACCGAACGTGTTTGCCTGGCTTTTTGCAATTCGCACAAGAATAGAGTATTAGCAAATACGATGCATGATACGTTCAATTCAAATTGAAAAATCGAGATAGGAAATTGTTTAAATAAAAGGTCACAAAATAACACATATATTGTCTAGCGAGCACAATAAGGCACTCGATTTTTGGCTGAAATATGATGATTTCTTCATGTTTCATGCTTCAGCCGAAGTAAGAGACGCGTTAAGAAAAGTAAGTCCTTACGGTACTCTACTGGAGCTCTTTTATCAACATCGTAGGAAAGGCACTATGAACAGTGGGTTTGTAGATGAGCTTCAACCTGTCAAAGATTCGATTAAATTTTTAGCTGACAATAGCAAGAAATTATTTGACGAGTTCTATAGAAATGATGCAACTTCGGAACAGAAAGCCTTCGAATTATTCGCTCAGGGATTACTTTTTGATGATCGTAGACAGGAAGGTGAAAAAATCCATATGATGGATAGCAGTGTTACGGGATACGTGGTTTGGCATGCATTCTCCCGGGCCGTAGGATTACTTGGCTTGACAGAGGATAATGACCACTTGCTCCAAACCGATCGACACATAGCTCTCGCTGCAGCGATTCTCGCTAGATTAACTAATTCTGGGCATCCTCCGGTGCAAAGTGACGATCCTTCAAATAACAAACCTATGGATGAAACATCACTGCAGGAACTCAGATCATCGTGGCTCAATCTTGGGTTCGAGGAGATTGATAACAAAATAGTCGAACTAGAGGAAAGGTCTCTTTCAAAGCACATATAATACCCAGACCCGGCAAAATGATAATACGGGTGTGTGTAACAAGCCTAAAGCAGGGAACACCAATCCAAATGACATGAATTTAGTAGCGAAAAACGTGGTAGTTTTGTTTGCTTAGAAGGAATGAGGTACTTCCAATCTTGAATTGTTCGGAAGAGACAAGCCAGGTTATTTCGGTTGATATGTAGGGAGTTTTATCCATCATAATCACCTTTAGCTCCACCTGTTAAAAAGACAGATAACTTATTGGCAATTCCAATGGATATTCAGCAACTATATTCACACGTCGTATTTGATATGTCTGCTAGGAAGGCTCAGGTAATTTCTACCATACATTTTACTGCTGGGACCCAAGACGGTAATCCTATATTTGATCCTCGACAAGAGATAATTCAAGCACAGCTTAACGATGAAATGTTTCCTGTTGATAAATTGCAACATCACGACTTTGGTGGTGGTCCTGATGCAGAATTGAGAATGATAGAGAAAGTGACTCCCGTCAGCGGTGAAAATAAGCTAACAGCTATTTATGAATTAAGCCAACTGAACTCTCCAAAATCACACCGTTAGGATGGGATCCACCAAATCTCTAGTTTGAATTTTGGTTCTCAGATCTTTGGCCTGCAAGGTACCTGGAATTGGTTTCCAGCTAATCTTATCTATGACCAGTTCAAGTTTTATATTGAATCTGGAAATTATTAAAACGGGAGCTAAGCATGTGGCGATTAATAACGGAGTAATCAATATCATTGGCCAAAACCATTGACAAATAGAATTTTCAGATAGGCTTAGTTCGCTCACTCTCCAATGTTATGTATTGTAGCCTCCAATTTGGTGGAACACCATCAAGTACTTATGACACTTCCTGATACTGCAAATCAACTTCATTTGGATACATTTAAGATGACAGGCTCAGTCGAAGATCTCGTCATGATTGAAAGTAACCTAAATGAAAATATCACAAATAATGCAATGAATATAGGGCCGTATATTCATGGAAATAGATTTACAACCTTACCATGGTCAAATACTGGCGGTAGAAGTATGAAGTATGATGGGGGAGTAACAACTGAGTTTGGAGCACTTAAACAGGAAGTATTTCATAGCTGGTTTGCTCGTGGCTTAAAATCCGCCACTCAAAATGATTCTTAGATGGACGAGGGTTGAATAGTCTACAATACTAACAGATCACTCCAGCACGTCCATTTAATATGTCTGATCGCTCAGTGACATTATGCTCATCTGAACAATTCAACCGAATAACTCTTAATTCTCCTACTGGTCCTGATACTTACAGAGATGGATTTAGATTCTTTGCGGGTTTACTAGGTTATAATAATCTTAAATCATATATGAATTCCTTCTGTCAAATTAATATGAATAATTTTGTTACAACAGAACAATTAGAAAAATATTTGATAGAGAAATCAGCCAAGAAAGAAATTGCGAACTATTTTCGACGGTTTGTCTATGGGATACACGTATAGCTAATTAGAAGAGAACAATTTGATCAGAACTACGCTGACACATAAATGAAAGGTATATTACAAGTATCGAGCTGGGTATGAAAAACACCCTTAGCTCCTTTGAAGTTTGTGTGAGATAAGTCCTCTTCAAAGAGATGCTAGACGAATGCATGGTCTATGGCGAGCAACATCTGAAGACTAACCTTTCAACCTGACCCTTCTTACTTGTTGGGCTAATATTATGTGAACAGGTAATAAATTAAGCTGTACTTATTTGTATATTCTTATTTGCAGTAAAGGTTAGATTATATTTTTGGATCCCAATATATTATCGCACAAGATTTCAATTGGTGACGTCTAGTAATACAGCATTCAATTTGAAAACTTTAGCTAGTATTCTGAAGCTACCTCCTTTTCTAATGTAGAGGCGATTTAGGTTAATGAGGTTAATGTCGTGATCAATCTCCAGGACACTATTCTCAAAATCATTAAAAAGAATTTTATTCCAAGGTGGGTAGCTGTAACCTGTTTTATTAAGAAACCAAAGAGTGGGAGATGGCTATTAAACCTGTTAGATGCGAAGGTAAGTAAGTGATGTAACATTTTGTTGCTACGTCATACTATCATCGGTAGTATCCGACAAAATCAAAAGGGTGGCATGTTGGAGAATCAATTGATTGGGATCATTCATTAATGCTTAGGTTTTCTCGCAGGTAAGTCACCAGAAAATAACCTTTATAGATGTTTCAAGGCCTGCGATTATGTCATTTTTATTTCCCTACACTGTCTCCTCACATAATATAGTTGTGCTGTTAATCACAGAAACCGATATAGTTAAGTCTTAGCCATTACCTTTAATCCCAGTTATAGGATATTGGCTAATAGAAAACTTGAGGGGGGACTTTTAGTCGGCAGCAACAGAAAGATTGATGGAGAGTATGCTTACGGGACAATCGGAACAATAGTATGGTACAACAAACGTCCAATGATTTTGAGTGCATTTCATGTTCTCAGCCCAGACGGTAGGTTCGTGCTGAATGATGAAATCGGCCAACCTCCAGGACGGACGGTAGCACAAATGTCTGTCGGATCTTTTGGTAACGGTCAGTTAGATGTAGGCCTAGCTGAAGTGTGTTCGGATCATGTTTCAATGATAGGTAATAATGGCACAAGCAGAGTTTATGGTATCCCTCCTCAATACACCCAGCCGAGTGGATTTGCCACTCAATCAGATATTAATAAGTTGATAAAAAAAGAGATTCCCGTAATAAAAAGTGGATATAGTACTAAACTAACTGAAGGGTTCATAGTTGGAATAAGAAAAGAAGCTTTCACAATAAATTACCCGATTGCTCGACGAAAATTCAAAGTATATAATCTGATAGTGATACAAGCCAAGAAGAGAGAGTTTAGCAAAGAGATGGACTCTGGTTCAATTATCATGACTCCAGGTGAGACGTTACCAGATTGTGAATATATTGTTGCTATTTTCTATTTAGAAGTAGCAGTATCCTTACGCTCCTAAGAGGGTGTAACATATTCCTTGTCAACTTAAGATACTGATTTTCTCCCCTAGAACTAGGGTATTGTACTATTGCATAGATTCACGTTAGAAATAGAATAGTTTCTATAGAGCCATTGTTATAAAAACCCTTAAATAGTTTGAGTCCCGTTTGAGGGCTGAGGTAAAGAGTGAGCGTTCCCCCAACTAGAAAATGTGCGACTATGCCTGTACATAGAAAACTCTTGGAAACCGTTCCAAATTATAAAGAAAGCAGACAAAGGGTAGAGAGACATGTCAAATCATTAACAGCTCTCAATTTTAAGAGAGAAGGTATAGTAACAGTCCCTACTTGTGTGCATGTGGTACATAATACTCAACAACAAAATATATCTGATCAACAGATTCATAGTCAAATACGAATTCTAAACGAAGACTTCAGAAAGATGAACACTGATTCAAGTCTTGTTCCATCAGCATTTCAGCCCCTTGCAGCTGATGCACGCATAGAATTTAAGCTAGCGGTGAGAGACCCCGACGGCAACTCAACTAATGGAATTACTAGAACGCCTACAAATCGTTCCTTTTTCGACGCCGAAGACAATGGCGTTAAATTTAGCGCAACTGGAGGCAAAGATTGTTGGCCGAGCGACAGTTATCTCAATATTTGGGTATGTCCTGATATTCATGCTGACGGACAATCAGGAGTTTTGGGATATGCACAATTCCCAACTGACCGGGACCCTGCCACAACTCCAGAAACCGATGGCGTGGTCATTATGTATCAAGTGTTCGGCGATACGGGTACTGCTACTGCTCCGTATAATAAGGGAAGAACTTGTACACACGAAGTTGGTCATTGGTTAGATCTGCTTCATATTTGGGGGGATGATGATATCAGGTTTGCAGATGAAAGATTTATGTGCTCTAGGGATGATGAAGTAGCCGACACGCCTCTCCAGGCAGCTAGAAATTTTGGAACTGAACCTAATATTTGTCCAACATTCCCAAAAACCTCTTGCGACAATGGGCCCAACGGCGAAATGTTCATGAATTACATGGATTATACGTATGATCATTGTATGTACTTCTTCACGGCTGGACAATGCTCACGCATGGATGCAGCACTTACCGGGCCGCGATCATCTCTCTTAATTTCTGACGGCTTAATCCCACCAACTACGAATACAAAGGAACTCTTTCGTTCGATGGTCGCCACACCAGAAAGGAAGGGAAAGCCTGTTCTATTTTGGGATGGAGCAGAGTATGTCGAGCTATGAAGTTGCATAAAGGTTGAATGGGAATTCTCCTACAATCTTTAGACGCTGGATTCATTCTCATGAAGAAGATACAGAAGATACTATGGTGTTTCGAACTACTGATTACAAATTTCCTCTATCGAGGGGAAGACAGGCTTTCGAGTTCAAGGAAAATGGCGAATTCATTGAATATGATGTTGGACCTACAGATAGAGGAATGAAAGTATTCGGTCGCTTTGAATATGACGGTAAAGGTCTGATTACAATTCACTTTGAAGATCATGCAATTAAACCTGTAGTTTTGAAACTTATTTCGCTTAATGGAAATGCGCTGAAGATCAAAAAATAACAGATTCTTAAAGCAATTTAAAATTTTTCACAAGATCTTGTTTTCATTTGGTGGCAGACCTTCACATGGTCTTCAGTGGAGATCAGATTTCCCATATCTCCTGTTTCACTTTTTGTCGAAGTTCGATACCAGTTGCAATCCCAAATTCAATCCCTTACAAAGATTATCATAGTACTATCGCCAGCATAAAAATTCATTATTTTTTGTGGGGCAGTTGCTCCCGACCTTCTTTGACCTGCGGAACTTTTCGGCGCCGAAGATTATTTATTCGGACTTGAACTCTGCAAAACCTCTAAATATACTTAGAACAAGATGATTATCCCTACTCAACAGTTTGTGACTTTTTAAAAATGGCAGATGAACACAATCCTAGAAAAATCATTTACTGGGCTCATTGGCGGGAAGACGGGAGGTATTCATTTTTAACATGTCCATGATATTTTTCAGTGAATTTATGACAGAGTACCTACTCTCGACTTCCTAATCCGAGAGGAGCAGAATTTGATTGAAGGATATTTCAATTAAGTGGAGAACCCGCAAACTAAAGATAGGCTTTGGCCAAGCATTAGCCGTCTCTTGTTTATCTAGCGAACTTAAACGAAGATATGCTCGATATTTACCACTTGGTGGCATACATTTAAACAAGAATGTAACCTTACTTTGGTCAAGGCCAAATCGTTCGCAGCTCAATGAATTGAAAATATATTCCTGAATTATTAATTCAACAATGGATTCCACTGACATCCAAGCATGTCACCAATCTCATCCGGGGGACCGGCAGCAAGTAGATCAATTGCACTATAGCATAATGCGTCGGTTGTTTAAATAGCTGGATCAAGATATATCTTACCTACATCATTTGCTTGTTCAATAGTTGTGATAGGTACACCGCCTGAAAAAAATCGAGCTTGTAATAGCGGCTCCTCAAGGAGGGTTACCAAACCTCAGTTGTTGATTAACTCGTGTTATTTTAATGGTAAAGGTAGTGCTAAGAAACTAGTATGGTTCTGAGACAATTCCGATAGAAATCAAAAACTGAAGAATTCGCTCAGCAAAAGTTATACATCCTACTCCACTCCCTCTTACTTCTATAATAAGTAGACATACCTTATTACTCTAACGCACAATAATTGTGATGCTCTCGATCGAAGCACATGTTATTGCGTGCTTTAGTTATCGGTATTATAATCCAACCAGCATTATTTTATTTGTAGCAACACTAGGATAAATTCAACTGAATATGATGAACTATACTAACAGTTAAAAAATAAGGACCTTTTGCTGACTGGGGATTATTAGAGTAATCAAGAACGATCTTACCCCTATCTCTTTACTTGGACAAAAAAATGAAAATTAGAAAACAAGATTATCTAGTGCTTCAAACTATAAGTCATTCCTGTGTTTGTAACTCCTGAATTTACCTCATAACAAATGCAGCCGTCCATTTCTCTTAGGTTGCCAAAAGTAACTGGATAATGCTTACCCAACGAATCTACATCTTCAACCAGTAACGTATATGGTTTAAGGTTTAGCTTTTCGAGCTCTTGAGACGAGTCATCATACAGAGCGTACTTAAGCATTGAGAATTCCACATGATATCTTACTGGATAGGGCACATTTGCTGCTTTATTCCACCATTCTATTCCAGTGAACTGTTTATGTGGCTGAAATTTTACTTCTTTAATTACCTCGATCAATTCTTTCTTCTTTTTATCATCTACAGTGCCGTTCATATTATTCGCTCCAAGGTTGAAGGATTCAGATTCTCCGGTATTCAGATCGCGTAGCTTATACAAGACAGTTCGATCGCCATCTTTTAATAATATTTCACGATAATAAGAGTGACCGATTTCAGGTGAGATAGATTTGAACTTATACTGATTATGCCCATTAAAGACCGCGATGAAATCTACTTTGCCATCGAATTGACAAAAAAGATCTAGCTCCAAGGGGACTGAACGAATTCCATTGGCTTGGGCAAAGTTCCTATCTATAAACACTTCAAGCATGTAAATCATCCAAGATTTGTCAGGTATTTGGTTTCCGAGATCAGCTTTGATTGTCAAAATATCTGATATTGCGGTAACGTTTCCAGGATATACATTTTCAGGCCCTAGTACAAGGCAAGACGAACCTGCCCAAAAGTGGTTTTGTGGGACCGACATCAGAGGTAGATACCTGATTCTATTTTTAATACTTTTGTTCGACAGAAATTTCTCGAATAATGTTCTGAGAACAATTCGTTTTGTGCAATGTCTAATATTGTCACTTTCAGATGATCCTTTGTACTATTATCTAGTAGGTTGTCCAGCGATCGACTATTCAGAGATCTATGATGTTAACCTTTAATGCCTATCGGTTAGCTCAATGGCTGCAACCACAACCGCACATAGTCACTACCTGGAACTATTTGCAAAGATTTGCGAATCAGTGTTGCAGCGAATTTGTTTTTAGGCGCCGAAAAAATCAGCGATAGTCTGGACTAAGTCATATGACAAATAGACCTTAACTGTTATGTCTAAATGCCTTCGTCCAAACATGAATAGAGGTAAATGGCCGCGATATGGACGATTCGCTGCATGTTGCAACAATATCGCTGGCTTAAGCGTAACCTGAGGGAATAAAGCATAATGCTAAGGAATCACCCTATGTTGCTGCAAATAGTGCTCCACCATTTAGTTACATAGTATCAAAGGTCTTTTTCCCAAACCAACTTACTGATAATGAAATTAAATATCATAACAATACAAATATGAAAAGAAAAGGACAGTAACCTATCATAATATATGTGGACCCGCAATATTGTTAATCGTAAGGTACGATCTGCATCTGGGCTAGCTTTACAAAACTGTCTTTGATTTCGAACATCGAGCCACTAGCAACATTAGGAACGATAGTTACTATAAATTGATTTGTCTTTTGCCCGATTTTTTTGATCATTTCAGTTACAGTTAGAACTTTGAAAAGTGGAGTCAGAGGATGGGAAGGGCTCAGCGGATCGGAATTTTCCATCACATCACAATGTCCTAAATCTCCAAAACACTGACCATGCCCAAAAACATAATATGAACCAACATAACCATTTTCTGGTATCATTTTGGTGTTAATGTCTGCTTTCGGATTGTTTATGAAAACTCTCCCTTCATAAGAGGGACCAGAATGGTCTACTCCCCAAAATTCGAGGTCAATCCTTGAAACATTTTTTCGCTTTTGTATATCAAGTTTAAGCGGTTGAGATACGAATGGAACTAGGTTCGCCTTACTAGCTGATTTGGATTTGGACTTGGAAGTCATTTCTATCCCATTCTATCCCGATACTGATGCCAAACTATCCGCATATTCATATCCTAGTTCTGCTATCCTAATGGTATCACGCACTATTAAACCAGATGGAGCTAATGATAGGTTCATCATATTCTCCAGCCCTCTATCATAACCATGCTTTAATTGCCACTTATACCAAATACGGTCAATCATAGCATGGTGGGACCAAAATATTGGATCAAAAGCTGCACTTGGAACATTAGACATTCCCCCGCCTACTGCACCGTGTATTACATCATGGATATCCTCCAAGTAATCGCTGAAATCACCATAATCCGTTCGTGTTATTATTTGCTCTTCTAATTCCTTCCTACTAGGAATAAGTCTCTGAATGAGGTCAAGCCCTTCCGCCTCGTCTCCTCGCCAGGTTTCAGCATGACGTATCCCCGTCGCTGGATCCAAAAATCTCCGTCCTAAAGGAAATCTTGTGCTAAAAAGGGGGTTGGCTTTTCCTCTTTCGATTTTCTCAGCAGAAAATGCTATAGGAATTCCTTTGCTTTTTGAAAGCTCGGAGGTCCAGTCCCACCAAGGAATTCCAATATTTGGTATACCAGAGATTATCTGAAGCTTTTTCTCGAAGTGATAAAGATAAGCCCTATGCCATGGGAGAAAAAGTCGGGCACGAAGAAAAACTCGAAAATCCCTTTGATGGTGCCAGCAATAATTTCCAGGAAATCCATGGTGGCCGGCAATATGACTGAATCCGCGATCATCTGCATAATCTATCTGTTGATGAGCCAAATATGCGCTCCTTAATTTCGCAAGCTGATCCTCTTGAATAGCTTCTATATTGACCCGATAGGTAGTCAAAGGACAAATATTGCTATCATCTCTTGTAGTACTTAAACGTAATGCTTAATCGCGCTTTTGAATTTCCTTGGTCTAGTATTAAATAAATTACTTAAGACAGCTCAACGGGCATATATTAGGTGCTTTTACATTTAGGGCAGCTTTTCAATACAGATAACAGGCCAGTCTGGTACCACTACAATACTTGTCCTAGTGTTCTTCTGCTAAAACTCAAAAAGATTTATTATGATCATGTCTGAAGAAGAAACATACGATCATGAAGAAATTTTCAGCGGCTGGATGCGAATTTCCGATTATTTGGGTAGTTGTGGTTATATCTTTTATAATTATCGGATCAGGTTCGGTTTTGGCCGTATCTGTCGTGAAGGAAATCAGATTGAACAACCCTTCTGGCATTGCTGTTAATGAAATGAATGGTAATGTGTATGTAGCAAATGGCACTACTATGACAGTAATTAGCGGTCAAACAAATGAGGTCACTGATATACTAAATCTTACTTTTCCTGAACCGATCATCAGAGACGGTAACATCTCTACCAGAGGTTTACCCGTTGCCCTATCATGGAATCCAAGTGATCAGAAATTGTATGTCGCTGTACATTCCATTTACGATAATGCCTTTCTTTGCTTCCCAGGGTTTCCCTGTGGTGTCTTGGTAATAGATGGCGTGACAAATGATGTGGTCAAGGTACTCCCAGTAGATGGATATGACCTGCAAGATATGGCTTTTAATCCAGAAAACAATAAAACTTATCTTGTTGCAGGCAACTGTGAATTCGGGCCAGCTGTAGGCGACTGTGTTAAACAGGCGAGAGGAGAGGTTCTGACAATAGATAATCAAAATGACAGCATAACTTTACTTGCTCAAGTGGGATTTAGCCCTAAGGGAATTACGATTGATTCGGATAACAAGGTTTATGTTGCCAATCAGCTTTCGGATAATATCTCTGTAGTAAATGGAAGTACGGGCAGTTTCTTAAATAATCTAACACTACAAGGTGGCCGTCCCGTTGAAATTCTTTATAACACTTTCAATAAACATATTTACGTTACCAATGGCTTTAACAATTCGGTTGATGTTATAGATAGGCAAACTAATAATGTGATCAAATCAATAGACGTAGGTGATTTTACAAATGGAATATCATTTAATCCTTCTAATGGTTTCGTTTATGTCACTAAAGCGATTAACAATTCTCTAAATGTCATAGACGGGCAAACTAATAAGGTAGTAGAGACTGTCCCTGTAGGTGTGAATCCTTTTGATGTAGCTTATAATGATCTAAACGAGCGCATCTATGTTTCAAACCGATTGAATAACTCTGTTTCAATTTTACAATCTCCGTAGAAAAGGGAATGCCATGACCCTTCTCTTGGTATTTAACGCTAACCAAT
>JAATVS010000191.1 GCA_014523695.1 Nitrososphaerales archaeon TH5895 | reverse complement strand
CTTATTCTGTCCCATCCGGCTCACAAAACCGGTTAATTATAATAGTATTTAACGGTTTATCGAAACGTCTGATGTCTGTCAACCACTATAAAATTCGGCATATTGCGAAAGCCCATTCACAGTTCTAACTTGATGGCTCGCATGTCCTAAAAGGGTTAATTTATAGACACCTATGGCTGTAGTATTTTTCATATACTTGTGAGTCCTTTATATTATGCAGATGATTAATTGGATGCCCCCAGGCTGCAACATAGTATTCAATTATATCAATTCCCGGAGTTTATGGCGCCACTTACGATCAATTCCCACTTCGGCAATTAATTAACCGTGGACTTCAAATCAAATTGGGTCAGTGCCCAGTCAAAAGATACAACGAACAATTGTTCATCTCATAGAAACAGGGTATAGATGCAACTAAAATTTGAGGCAGATCATTCGGCTTGATGAAGCACCTAAGGCATATGAGATGTTTGATAAGAAAGAAGATGTTACCAAAGTTGTATTCAATCCGTAACAAGAAAGAATCTTATCTATTTTTAGACTACTATATAAAAATAATATATCTACATTTATCCATTCCATCTTTTGAACCGCTTAAATCCACTAACCTGACCTAGTCAGCATGTATGAACGACTATTGTTCAATATCCAATGCTGCGACTGTTCAAAAAGCAATTTTGGAAACAACGTCCATTACTGCCACTGTTGTTTGCCTTCATTTTTTTTCAAAAGTGCTGATTCTCACGGTTCCTGAGTATGAGTGAAGACGGTCTAACACACATACTATAAATGACTCGTAAATTTATCCGCTTTAGAGTTTAATCTCTAATTAGTCTATGGCAAGTGTATATTATTGCACTTTGTCATGTTTGAAAGCATTCCTGACTTCATTATCAGTTGTATAACATTTAAATCGTATCTTAGACTGTTTATCTTAATGAATCGAACAATTTTGATTGCATTAACTTTAGCATTATCCTCGGGACTGATGACCTTCGTTTTGACAGGTATGAGTCCTTCGTACGGACAACAAAACCAGACGAGTAATACGACATCAACACAACCTCAACAAAACCAGACGACGGAAATTGGGAGTGCTAGTGAAATTGAAAATATGACGGCTGGCAATATACCGGTACTCGGAAATGAGACCGATATTAAAAGCCAAAATGATACCTCTGTTACAGAGGGATTGCAAAAAGAACAGTTAACGACTGATACTAATACGACTAACAATCAGACTAAATCAGGAGGTAACCAGACTCAAACAACAGCAAATCAGACTGAATCAGGAGGTAACCAGACTCAAACAACAGCAAATCAGACTGAATCAGGAGGTAACCAGACTCAAAAAGGCCCCCTAGAGCAAATAGGTGAAACAATTAGCGGTATATTTGGAGGAGGAAACCAGCCTAAATAGATTTTTTCCTTATTCATTTTCTTTAATTCTGGGATTTTAGATAAATATTCAAATCTTACTAGAATAAAACATTCTCCATTAGCGCTGCTTTATTTTCATATATATTCACAATCCTGCACCAAATATTATTACTAGGATAATCAAGCCTACAAATATGGGCGCAAGTACTTTGACAAGTAATACTAACAGAAATATTATCACCAGTAGGACAGTTATCCCAATGATTACACTCGTGATTGTCTGTCCCAAAAGCCAACTAACTACCTTTTTACTATACCCGAAATGACTTAAAAGTTCTTCATGGTGTATCTATCTCTGATTATGAAATATATAATGGTTATTTCAATTCCTGTATCACGAAATGGATGATAAACGCAAGCGCAAGATTATACGATCTATCACACAATTCATCAAAGCAGAAATTCGAACTAGGAAATCCAACGGATTAATAATAGGAATGAGTGGAGGAATCGATTCTTCAGTAGCTGCCTGGCTCGCTGTCAAAGCACTCGGGACGGAGAAAGTTTTTGGCTTGATCTTACCAGATTCATCAGTAACACCAAGAAAGGATACCAAGGATGCAGAGGAACTTGCACAGAAACTAAAAATCAGCTATAAAGTTATTGAGGTGGGGAAATCGAAGAACCAACTCCTAAGGCATCTTCCAAAAAATAAATTAGCCAGGGCAAATTTCTTAGTTAGGTTAAGAATGTCTATCTTGTATTATTACGCAGCCCTATTGAACAGACTCGTACTAGGTACTGGCGACAAAAGTGAACTGCGACTAGGATACTTCACAAAGTACGGTGACGCCGCTGTCGATCTAATGCCACTTGGCGACCTTTATAAAACTGAGGTACGAGAACTCGCCGAATTCATGCAAATTCCTTCGAAGATATCCCGCAAGAAAAGTAGTGCTAGATTGTGGAAAGGTCAAACGACAGAAGGTGAAATCGGATTAGCATATGAGAAAATCGACTCTATACTTATGCAATTTGAAAACTTGCAAGAGGGGAAAAGAAAGGTTCCAAATATACGACCGCAAAGCTTCGACAACGTTTATACTGGTACCAAGGGACGACGTATCCACGAGGGCAGTGCAGCAGATGTTAAGCGAGTTTTAGCAATTATTGAAAGAAACGGACATAAACTTACTCCTGCTCCTATCTGTAGGATCAGGTAGGTATAAGCAAAACTCCTTCTCCAGATCTTTGAAATACCAATGCCTTTCGATGAATACTACTTGTGCTAGTATACTGCACCCTCATAACAGTATCATCTCGTTATTGTTTCGTTCTATACTCCCCACGAATTTGATATACAACTACCCCAAATAATGTAAATGCCCCAACTATGGCCGCTATAAAGGCTGCCATAAATACACTGGTTGCAATCTGCGCTAATTCAACAGTTACACTCGCTGTAAAAATAGCATAAACCAGAATAATGAATCCAATTAATGCGAATAAGCCCATTAGTATTGCTCTATTATTATTTGATATTCTAATAGACTCAGAAAGAGATTTGTTATTCTCGTCGTGTGTTGAAGTAAATTTCCCTACAATTTTATCTTTGAAATTCGTTATATTGGACGACTCAGATTTCTTGCTGGTATTACTAGGTTGAAAATCGTGCTGTTCATCGATATTATCATTCAGCTTTTCTGGATCGCTCATTTTATAATACCACTATTTGCCGGCATACTATTAGTATCTTTTGCTAAAAAGGAAAACACATCCGATGTTGATGGTCCCATTTTCAAATTAGCGTGATTTCATTGTTGGACACTTTCCTTTAAGCCATGAGTAGCTACTGGAAATCTGAGAGTAGACTTAATCAACCTTACAATAGGAATGTAAATGCATTGAGGATTGGAACCAACAGCATCTACAAAGCCATAATAACTGGTCATTTTATTCAGTTCCACAAATTTCTTATTTGGCTTTTCGTTAATAATATTATAATGAGCAACAATACCGCCAACTAAACCAGTGTGAATAAAGAGTATTTCTTTATCATGATAAGTTATATGATAGAGTTGTGGTAGAATAGCCATAAAGGATTGTGAAGTGTATAGTATAACATTTAACATTTCATTCAAATTCTCATATTCTAAATAGGTAGTAAACCACTCACTTTGAGACATTGTTTAGGTATTCCTTAGATACTTGCATCTTTTGCGTTATTGACCCTAACACTAATCCGTGAGTGCATCTGAAAAGAAGAAAGTTGTCCATGGCGTCCAAGCTATTCTCGTTACTGTCTTTTTTTTACCCCGCCCTCTGAGCTTGTTGTACCATCTTCTTTAGTTCCGTATCTAGTCCAGGAGAGAACTCCTGTGGAGATTCTGGAAACAGTGGTGTGTCAACGCCTTCTGGAAAACCTTCCAACACTTCAAGTGTCCCTCCATCATCAAATGGTGAATCTCCTTTGAATATCTTGGCCATCCCATTTGTTTCTCCATTGTTTGCAAAGGTCCACATTGTATTGTGTAAATTCTTTCCTTCTAATTCTTTAACCTCCGGCATATTATCTGTATTAATTCGAGGAACAGGCAACGCTTTTCCCCAGCTGACACCTAGTGTTTCAAGGGCTTTTGCAAATACCTTTTCGTGAACTAGATCTCGTACAATCAGATAGGATACGGTTGCTCTGAATGCTTTATTATTGCTCATCTCATATAGTCTACACTTTTGGAGTCTACCCGTCGCCTCAAGCATAAGATTGTATAACATATTCAGTACAAGATTTCCACTATCATATATGTAAGATGCTGACCATGGATTCCCAGCAGCATCAACTGGTCTAGCACTCTGTGCTGCGACTAAGAAGTGATGGATATTTGGTGAATCAAGAGCCACTGATAATGGTAAGTCATCAGGTTGAGTAGTAGAATTTGATGCACCATCAAGTAGCATATTAATTGTATTTGTAATTTGCTCTACATGTCCCATTTCCTCTGTTGCTATACTTCTCAACAAATCCTGATACGCTGTTGCATCCCCTCGAAAATTCATATTCTGAAAAAAGTATTGCATCATGGTTCTCATTTCTCCAAACTGGCCCCCGAGGCCCTCTTGCAATGCTTGAGCAGCTTTTGGATCAGGTCGGTCCGAAGGAGGTATTGGATGTGGAATTCTTTGTAATGATAAAAACATATTTGTGTTCATGAATGATAATCTAACAAACTACTTAATGATTGCATGAAAGAATAGCCATTAAATGGAACCTACTGTAATACGCCTAATCGGATGGTGATACGAATTCCAAACGTTCAACTTTTTCTATAGGTCACCTAAGATACTCCAGATGAATCAGAAGATCTTGTTTAGGTTAAGTGGGCTTGGTCGTTATATAGCTTTTTCAACTCACTTTCTGGTTCATCTTACGAATAGATAGGATACCTTTCTAGACGCACATAATTAATTACACCTAATATCGTTATTAAGAATATTGTACTAGTGATAGTATAACAAATGGTGGAAATTGAAATGCTCCAAGAGAAGTTAGGTGAAGCACTAGGGTTAGAGATGGCTGCTCAGAAGGCAGTAGAAGAATTAGGCTCTAAGGGATTGTTGGACAAGAATGGAATGCTAGCTCAACTGCAAAAAACGCAATCGCAAGCTGGTAGTCATCAGTCTAAGCTTGAAGAAATAGTCCGGAATTTTACAAACATTAGTGAGAAACTTGATTCGTCAAAAATTCAGCAAGTTGCACAAGAGACAGCTCAAAAGTGTTCAATTATGATGGAGACTTATTTGGGACAAGATCCAGATTCTTCCGAAGCAATAGAATTCCTGTGTCTTGCAGAAGGCGGAGAAGTGACTCATTATGAAGTGTTAGCCGCGATATCTAAAAAACTTAACAATAAGATCAAAAATAATAGAAAGCTATCAACTTCTGTAAACTCTATCCTACGGGAAGAAAAAAGACATCTTGCCTTATGCATAAAATTAGCAAAGCAAACTGCTACAAAATAATGAAGGATATTGACAGTTTAGGCAAGATCGATTGTAATAGTGAATGTAGCAGTGAATGAGAGTGAATTTGCCGGGCAGTCTTTTTTCCTTTTATTCCTTCGGATATTTTTTCTTTAAGCTCTTTTAATTTCTCTGCTTCCTGTGGATCAATCTTATTCATTCCCATCGTAACCTTTTCGATTTCTTTCCTCCTCTTCTTTCGATTGAGGGCTTCCAATAGACCAGCTAGCTAAGTTAGACCATCAACTAGTCATATTAATTGTAGAAGTTCCGACTGCCAATTCTGAAACGTTCTTCTCATATTTCTTGCCATGAATTCCGGTAGTAAAATGATAATACCTATTTCGTCCAATTGCACCGCTGAATAAAATTAGTTTAGGCTAGTTGCGGTCCATATGGTTTTATCACCAAATATCTAGATCGGAGTCAGACTAGTATTTACCAGTTCTTCATTCAAGACAAAGTACAAGAATCAAGCCCAAGGTTGAATATTGATTAACGCTTTTATCTAATAGTG
>JAATVS010000190.1 GCA_014523695.1 Nitrososphaerales archaeon TH5895 | reverse complement strand
CCTTTTTCATAGGGCGAATCGTTTGCTAGCTTGGGATTGCTGATAAGTTCATGGTTAACGCCCAGGATCTTACCAGCAATTGGGGATTTAACAGTGCCAAAATACCTCCCGCTCTCAATCGTTGCCACGTTCTTACCTTTCTCTATTTCCGTGTTGACAGACTTCAACTTTATAGATGAGATTTTGCCTGCAATGGCTGACAATATTGACGTAATTCCGATCACCAAAACATTGCCTTCATCCTTGCGCGCCCAAACCAGATTATCTAAATCGTATAATATATTATCTGGAAATACACAGTGCTCAATTTCCATACTCGAGGCTCTAATGCAGGAGATGATAAGCATATTTATCTATTTACTCATTTTCACTTAAACTTCCATTTAATCAAAGCCTTGCTGTACGAGTTAATGACAAAATATTATTATGCGAATTAAGCTATATGCATTAGGAGAGTTTGGTTAGCTGCACAATATGTGGTTCTAGATTTGGTGATAGGATCTGCCCATATTGTGAAAGGAGTGTGTGTTCATCATGCATTATCTATGGGAAGAATATCTGTGTGAAGTGTAATAAGGTCAAGGCAGTTCCTCCCAGTTTTCTGAAAAGAAATGCAAAGTTTATTCTACTGTTCATTGCGTTCTGGTTCTTTGTATCAGGGCTTTATCCTTTTCCTTATATGATGGCATTAGGTCAACCAGTTGATTTTAGAGTCATTCAACCTGTGTTAATTGCTACAGGAATCATGTTGATACCATTTGTCTTCCTAATGTTTGCGTGGAATAGGCGCGAATCAAGGAATACGTAAATAAAGGGTTGGTTCAGAAGCATCTGAAAGTAGGATAGGTCGAGCAGAAGGATTATCTAACAGAAGGATGCAGATAGTCTCTATCATTCCGGTCTTTGGATGAACATGGATAACACGACAGCGAGCTATTTGAAATTCAAATGTGGGGAAAATAATGCAATTGAGAGTTGTACAAACATAGTAAAGAATGGAGGGGTGATCGTTTATCCTACAGACACCGTGTACGGGATAGGTTGTGATCCTTTTAACGAGAAGGCAGTAGATCGGGTATTTCTTGTAAAGCGGAGGGTGGCTGAGAAAGCACTACCAGTTCTTAGTGCCAGTCTCATCGATCTCGAGAACATTGTAGATGTTTCGGATAAGGTTAAGAAACTAGCTCGGAAATTTTGGCCTGGACCTTTAACGATAATATGTCCTATATCTAACGAAAACATATCTCCAAGGTTGACGGCTAATAACTCGTCACTGGCAGTCAGAATTCCAGGCAATCCATGCACCCTTTCACTTCTTAAATTAAATCGCTACTTGGTTGGAACTAGCGCTAACATTTCCGGCCAGGAGTCTGTGAAAAGTCCATCTCAAATCAACACGACCTCGCTGGCGAGCTTTGACGCTCTGCTAGATGGCGGTACGTTGAATAAATATTCCCATTCTACAATAATTCGCTTTGATGATGATGATGAAACATTAACCCTTGTGAGGAATGGGCCGATCTCCGAAAGCGATATCATAGCAGCGTTAGGTTCTTCATGATACCAGTTCCATCTTGGTAAAATTAGTTCAAACCCCCTCCCCTCTGATCGATTCGTTTCTGAATTCGATGTTTTTATTAGGTAACTCGAATGAATTCAAATGATAAGTAGCTTATATCTTATCGCAGTGGCAGTAACGTTCCCTTATCGCAGAGTCAGTCAACCATGTGCTTTTAATTGGAGTTAGGGATCAGCACCTTCATCAAGCTCTGGTCACTAGATACACCTGCCAATAGTAATTCATAATGCCTTTACTAAAGCAGCATAGCTTGATTATTCGGGTAATAGCTTTAAAATCAAGCATTTAGACGTGGTCATTTTTTTATTGCGCTTTCTTCCATGAAGAATACTTCCCACAAATGTCCATCGATATCCTCAAAGCTACGCCCATACATCCAACCATGGTCCTGTTTTTCCCGGGGTTCACTCCCTCCGGCCTCTTTTGCTTTTTCTATCATCTGATCTACTTTCTCTCTCGATTCGACAGATAGGGCCACTATCGCTTCCGTATTTTTTGAGGTATCGCAGACGTCCTTTTTTGTAAAACTCTTAAAAAATTTCTCAACCAAAAGCATGATGAATATGTCCTCTCCAATAATCATACACGTTGCATTCTCGTCGGTAAACTGAGGGTTAAAGCTAAAACCAAGCTTGGTAAAAAAAGCCACTGATTTATTGAGATCCTTTATTGGTAAGTTCACAAAAATTTTTGTTTTCATTCCGTGATGATTATTATTGAAAGGGTATAAACCCTTTTGCTTCCAGCAAATCCATGCATTTTGAATCTAATCGGTAGAATGCATCTGTTCAAGGGCCAGGACTAGAATGCCTTTGTTTAGTTGATCAAAGCTTTACGAACTTGACTCATGGACGAATGAGTCAAACTATGACCTTGCTTGTTAGCGGGAATAAGTATACATCCTGAGATACTAGAAACCAATCCCATATCTAACGAACCGTGTGGTAAACTAATGTAGCAGTCAGCAAATAAACACTTTCACGAATGAAAGATCTGAATTCACCATTATTCTTTCTTAGTAGGACATTGTATATTAATACAAAACTTCCATCTATACTTTGCCTCACGAAAGTAGACATTCTCCAGCACTGGCCATCTGCATGAAGAACAGATCTCACCTGTAGTTCTTATCGATCCTTTCTGTGGTAATGGAGCCGTTGCCTTGCACTCACCAGATGAGTAATTAGAGCATCCTACAAACCTCTTCTTAGTCTTACGTGATGTTATAATTTTTAGGCTTCCCTTGCCACAAATCGGACATGTCCCTAGAATCATCTGTTGTTTGTCCCTCGTAACATTTACCGCATCTGTTATGCGATTGCCTATCTCAATCTCCTTTTCCTTAAATGGAATGATTGCTTCTTTTAATTTGGCAATTGAGTACTTTATTACAAAATCACTTCTATCGGCGCCAATTTCAATTCCTTCAAGTAGTTCTTCCATTGATCTGGTAAGGTCTGTAGATACTATGTTTGGTAAGTACTTGAGCATCGACTGTACTATTTCAACTCCAAGATCTGTAGCCTCTATTCCTCCTCCTGAACCATTACTTTGTCTAGAGCCAGAAACGTCTTTCGAAGAAGATACGTTACTAATATAGTTCCGTTTAAATAATGTGTTAATGATTTCCGACCTTGTTGCT
Organism: Nitrososphaerales archaeon TH5895; assembly: GCA_014523695.1. Classification (GTDB taxonomy): domain Archaea; phylum Thermoproteota; class Nitrososphaeria; order Nitrososphaerales; family Nitrososphaeraceae; genus TH5896. The sequence goes on along the minus strand of JAATVS010000190.1, from coordinate 3,762 downwards.
TTTGTGCCAATCTTTTTCGTCTCCATTTCTTCTAGTAAGCTGGATTGATTAAATCTAGAAGGAGGCTGAGTAAACCTCTCAGTCATTGTAACGGCGACATTTTTCAATGTGTCTCCTTTTCGGAACGCTTGTAAATAAGAGCGGGACCCTGATCCTAACCTGTTGCTAATATAGGGTCTGCAAAAGCGCATCCAGCCTTCATCTATTATCGTCTTGTTGGCAGCCTGGAAAAAATGGTCGGCTATAACATTAATTGTCACTATCGTTTGCAGACTTATTGCTGGTTGACCAAAGGTCGCTAAAAATCTCCTAATGATAAGATCAAATATTTTGGATTCGCTAGCATTTAGTCTACCTCGTAGTCTCTCTCCTGTTGGGTAAATCGCAGGATGTGCTGGATCGGTCTTGCTTCCCTCATTTGGAGAAAGACGAATGTTGTTTGATAGCAGCTCCATAGCCATTCTTGTATAAGGACCATCAATAGGAAGTCCATCGGACAGCATATTACTATTAACATTATTTTTAGGAGCAGGAGATCCAATCTTGGAAAGATCTGAAATAATTTTCCGGTAGTTTATTGACGACGGTAATCTTTGACTAGACGTTCTCGGATATGAAATTAGCGCATTAATGTATAGCCTCTCAGCAATGGATAACGTATAGCTGGGAGAGAACCTAAATATTCGATATGCTTCCTTCTGCAAATCTCCAAGATTAAAAGGATACGGAGCGCGAAGAGTTATCTTCTGGTTCTCAATTTCGGTAACTTTACCAGTTTGATTTGAGCAGGCATCCACTATTGAAGTAGCTTCTAATAATGTCTCGATTTTCTGCCGGTAGTAATATGTTTCAATTATATGTCCATTTTTTTCAAATTCTGCATGTATGGTCCAGTAAGGTACTGGAATATGGTTTCTAATAGACATCTCTTTATCTACGACGAAAGCAAGAGCTGGACCTTGTACTCTTCCTATTGATAGATTATAGTACCGTTTACCACTGTTACTGTTCTTGAAAGCTTGTGTCAATGCCCTTGACAGATTCACACCATAAACAAAATCGATCAGATGTCGAGCTCTGCCAGCTTCAGCTAGTCTCTTGCTTGGTGGAAGCAGCTTGTCAAAAGAATTTCTAATTTCTTGATCAGTAAGAGTCGAAAATTTAGCCCTTAATGACTTCTCATACTTGTTATTACAGGCGTATTGTAAAATATTGTATCCAATGACTTCACCTTCCTGATCATAATCACAAGCATGAATAAAGCAAGTAGCTTTTTGAGAGAGCGATGATATAGACTTAATTATTCGTTCAGAAGCTGCTGCGGTCTTTGGCCCCTTTCCGATCCTCTTTTTCAGAATTGGCATCCACTTAACGTCAAAGATAGGATATACGCTTCGATTTCCATTTACATCTACTAATCCGTACAGATGGCCGAGTGCAGAACACACAACAAATCTCTGGCCCTTTTGGGAGATTGCTAAAAAAACCAGTGATTGCGGTCCGCTTTTATTTCTATTTGTTGGACCTGAATCTCTCCCTGTTCCTGTAATTTTTGCGAAACTCGAGGTTCCCAAAGCGTGTGCTATCCTGAGTGCAACGGTAGGTTTTTCGCAGACTACTAGGGCATATGGAGGTTCGGGAATCCTGCCTAGACTCAAACCTGCTGGTTGTTCCATTGAAGCTAATATAACTTCTGATCTCTAGATTCATTACTGGAGTTATCATGACAATCATAAATCCCATACTAGGAGCTATTGGCCGAGATGTTTCTCTGCCTATGTAAGGGGAGGCAGGATTTGAATTTGGTGAGGCATCTGTTTTGGGTATCATATCCATATACTATATTCAAATCATGATTTGACAATTGTTTTACGCGTTGGTGATATTCAATTACCTTGTCCTTACAATATCTCCCATGCTTAGCTCACGCACCTCAAAACTGATATTATTGGTGCACAAGATCCACAATTGATCTATTTTTTTGGAAAACTAAAGAGTTGTCACTACAATATTTTTTTCAGTCTAGTCGTAAATTTTGGTTTTGCGGTATCATAGACCCCAAGATACTATGTAGGTGTTATTATTGGGTTCGGAGTAACCTTCTCGAAATCAGGTAGTAGGTTCTCTTTCTGTTCTTCTATTCTCCTTTTACCTCATTAATGATACAACATAGAATTGACCTAGTTGTCTTGAGAGTGCGCCAATCGCAAAGTTGTGCCCAATCTGCCAAATCTTATATCGTTGGACCTTCTATCTTGCCGATTCTATAGAGGAGTTTGCCCGTTTCAGTTCATAATAGTAGTCTTTTGGACTGAGTGCGAACGTGACAAGCTTGTCTTCCTCTTGTTCTGGGAGATTCATATATACGATTGTTCTATCGTAAATCTCTTATATAATAGAGAGAGTATCTAGTTTAGGATGGTGGGATCGATGAATGTGAATCCTTCCAAGCCTCCTATGAAATTCTACATAAATTACAGATGTACTGCGCGCAAAGACTAGTTTAAATTAAAAAAATGTGGCTTCACCCTTTATGTTTTCTCTGGTTTTACCCGCCTTTTAGGCACTTCTATGCGCCTTTATACGTATTCCACCAACGTCTAGACTCGATTGGAAGGCCTATTTCATCCCTTAAATATCTATCACATTCCATTTTATAACTACAATAGTTACATTTCCAGATATATCTTGAACAAATCTTACGTGGCGCGCAAGAGTTGGGTCATTTAATTCAACTGCATCCTCAATATCTCTTGTTTCTTTAACCAATCTTGCTCTAGTTTGTTCTCTATACATATCTGTGATAGTCACGTCAAATGCGCGAAATGGATTATCATCATCATTTGTGCGACAATAAAACATATTGAAAATTAAGGATAAACAGTATTTTTGAGAAAGTGTCATGTGTGTGTTCGTTTTCCATTTAGGTTTGTTTCCTTTGTTGCACTTGCAATCCGCTTCAGAGGCTTTATCATCGAAGTTGCCGGAATAGGATCAACCTTTCGACCATACCTTAAGAAGGAAAGGCCGAAAGATCTGATGTCAGTTCGGAAGCTTAAATTACCTTATAAAATGCTTCGAAATAATGGGTCATAATTCAGTTCTTAAAAACTCCTTTGAAGTATATCACGCAATGAAATGCCTTCGTTCTCTTGGGCTATTTCCACATCATGACAGAGTAAAGTCATGGGATACACTTAAAATGGTTGATATAATAAAGCAAGCAGACAGAAGTGCTTTTATACTAGATGTGGGGTGTAACGGTTCTCCGATTTTGCCTCTGCTGAGGAGACTTGGTTTTATGAACCTATATGGATGTGATTTGTTCCTAAAAGAAGGAATATCAGCCGCAATCGAATTGTATAACACATTTAATATTTCGATTCAAGATCTAGAAAAAACTGAATTTCAAAACAATACATTTGATTTCGTTACGTCATTATCAGTCAACGAGAATGGTATTAATATGCAGAACTATTTCAAAGAAATGAATAATAAAAAAAAGTGGATTACTTTTGACATCGACAGACTACTGGCCTGATAAGATAGTCAATCTAGTTAATACGGACGTAAACCCTAAGAATTCGCCTGATAATATTTTCAGCAGAAAAGAAATAGAGGAAGACGTAATTAGAATTGCAGAAGGGAACGGTTTCCTTCTTACTGAACCAATAGATTTTACACACGGAGAAAAAGTTATTCATTGGAATGATACATGCCTTGACTACACTTTCATATTCTTTGCACTAAGAAAGAATTAAT